>CAZECB010000094.1:0-7269 GCA_964510745.1 uncultured Flavobacteriaceae bacterium
ACTGGAGATACTCCTGTAGAAATGAAAGGTATTGTACCTGCACGTTCTGTAGTAATTCCAGGGTCTTATACAAAAGAGTTTGCTGCTGGAAAATATAATGTACCTTGTGCTTTAATTATTGGTAAACGTAAAGAAAGTACTAACAAGAAAACATCACTTAACGATGCGTTAAGAGAATATGATGTTGCTGTATAATATCAAAAATAAAAACTCGAGATTTAAAATTAAAGCCAATTAGATTTTAAATCAATTTAATTAATGTCATATAAATTCTTAATATACATATCCTATAGTTATTCAATACCTATAGGTAACCCTTTAGAAGAAGAAATTATAAGCAGAGGATATACTGTTAAGTGGTTTGGGAGTTCTGAAGAAGGGCAACTTGGCATTAAAAATAAAGTAAATAAAATTGAGACTATACAAGAGGTTGTATTATATGAGCCTGATATAGTATTAACAATAACAGATTTTGTCCCTGATTTTATATCAGGGATTAAAGTTCAAATATTTCATGGTTTCCCTGCCAATAAAAGAAAAGGGACAGATCAGTTTAAAATTAGAAATGCTTTTGATTTATACTGCACACAAGGAGCATCTTCTACTAATGTATTCAAAAAATTAAGTGAAAAGCACAAAACTTTTGAAGTTGTAGAAACTGGCTGGTCTAAAATGGACCCTTTGTATCCATTACAAAAAAAGGAGCTGTCTAAAAAACCTACAATATTAATTGCATCAACATTTACAAAAGCATACAGTTTAGCTTTAAAAGAAGATATTATTAATGAAATCATAAGACTTTCAAATACAGGTAAATGGAATTTCATGATTGTACTTCACCCAAAACTTTCTAAAGAAGTAAAAGAGAATATTAAGAGTAAACAAAACGCCAACTTCACTTATTACGATACAACCGATTTAATTCCGTTATTTAAAAAAGCAGATCTACTTATTTCAGATACCACTTCAGCTATTATTGAATTTTTATTACAAATAAAACCTGTAATTACTATCAAAAATAATATGCCTGGACCTTATTTAATTGATATTTCAACAAAAGATGAAATTGAAAACGCAATTAATAAAGCTTTAATTAGTTCTGAAGAATTATTAGGTGAAATTGAAAAATTTGCTGATTTCTCTCATGCATTTAAAGATGGTAATTCAAGTAAAAGGGTTATTGACGCTACAATTAATTTTTTACATAAAGACAAAAGTCATTTACAAGCAAAGCCTCTAAATCTAATTAGAAAGTACAAAATAAGAAAACAATTAGGTTATTTTACTTTGAAAAGTTTTAATAAAGCTTTTACCAAACCATTAGATTATGAAAGAAAAGAAGGCAGAGAAAAATTAACTGTAATCATTCCTACAGGGAATGAAATTCATAATATTGAAGCGGTTATTGCTTCAGTTGATTTTGCTGATGAAATATTAATAGCAGATAGTATGAGTACCGATGGGACTTATGAAAAAGCTAAAAAATTAGATGTAAAGGTAATACGTCGTGAATTTAAATATTTTGCTGATCATAAAAACTGGGCAATTCCACAAGCTAAATATCAATGGATTTTATTATTAGATGCCGACGAAAGAGTTACTCCTGAATTAAAAGAAGAAGTAACTACTTTTTTAAATGACCCTAGTGATGATCACGTTGCTTATTGGATAGGTAGGGAAAATTATTTTATGGGAAAACGTGTTCGACATAGCGGCTTGAAAAATGATAAAGTTATTCGTCTATTTAAACGTGATGAATGTGAATATGAAGACATGTTAGTTCATGAAGAAATAATCACTACTAATGGAGGTAGTATTGGAAAATTAAAAAGCAAATTATATCACGATACTTATATTAGCTTTGATAATTATATCGAAAAGAAAAATAGATATGCCACATCACAAGCTAGAGATTTTGACAAAAAAACAGGAAAACTAACCTTATATCATTTTATGATTAAACCTTTTTGGAGATTTTTTAAACATTTTATTATTCATGGTGGTTTTAGAGATGGAGTAACAGGGTTAACTATTAGTTATATTAACGCATATAGCGTTTTCACTCGTTATGTAAAAATATGGTTATTAAGAAGAGGAAGAGAATAGTAATCATTTGTTAATTTTAAATAGCTTCTTTATCCGTTTTTTTCTCTCAAATTTGTAATGAAAATCATTTGTAGCTGTCAACATCATATTAAAAGTAGTGTTAGCATCTAAATTATTACATTTAGCATATTCATCACTCATTATTTTAATAATGGCTTTATCTTTTGCCAATCTAGAAAAGTTTGCAACTCTAGTCTTTAAATCTATAAACTCAAATTTCATCCTATTTAAATCTACTAGATAAAACTCATAACCACTACTTGTTTTTTTAATCAAAGTATTACCAGGAGAATGATCCAGAAAATGAATGCCTTTTTCATGTAAGTTATTTGTAAACCTAACAAATGCTCTTAGTATATTTTCATGATCAGGATAACTTAAATCTGTAGTTAACTCTCTATAGGTTAAATCACACTCCAATTGTTTACTGATATAAAAGCTTCGTTTAAATAAAAACAAAACATTAAATTTATAATACCCTATTGGTTCTGGTGTACCAACACCTAGCTCTATAAGTTTATTAGCATATTCATAAGAACGCTCTGCTTTACTTTTTCTAAAAAAGGTATAAATAATTTGATTGAATATATTAGGTATCTTAAAAGATTTTATATTAATCGTTTCACTATTACTAAGTGTAAATAACTTAATGGTATTTCTAGCAGCTTTTAACTGTTTTCCAGAGTCATCAAATTTTTTAATAAGACTATCTAACTCTAATTTAAAAGAATGGTATGTCTCTTTAATAACTTGCTTCATTCTGCAAACATATTATCCATTTTTCTTGTTATAGATGTATTATAGTAAAAAACTAAAGTTTTTTTATAATTGATTAAGTCCTAATTTTGTGTAATAATAAATAATATCGCAAATATATATCAAATTATGATGAAATTTATAAAACTATGATTCCATCATTTAAAAAGTAAAAATAGAACTCAGCTATTAATCTAGAGTAATTATTTTAATGAAAAAAGAGCTTACAAATACTCTTAATGCTTTAAATAAAGGTAAACTTATTCTCTATCCTACGGATACCGTTTGGGGTATTGGTTGTGATGCTACTGATGTAAAAGCTGTTCAAAAAATATATAAGTTAAAACAACGTGATGATAGCAAATCTATGATATGCCTTGTTAGTGATTATGAAATGCTTGAAAGATATATTACTAGTATTCCTAAAATAATTTATGAGATTTTAAATACCGCAGTAAAACCAACAACTATTATTTATAATAATCCTAAAGGGTTAGCTAAAAATGCAATAGCTAATGATAATACACTAGCTATACGAGTTGTTAAAGATGAGTTTGAGTTTTGTCAAAAATTAATTCAACAATTTGGCAAACCTATTATCTCTACTTCTGCCAATATTAGTGGAGAAAAAACACCAAAATCATACAAAGAAATAAGTCAGCAAATTTTAAAAGGTGTGGACTATATTGTAAATTTGCATCACGAAAAAACGAATGCCTCTCCATCTACAATTATTAAGTTGAATAAAGGTGGAACTGCTACAATAATTCGTCAATAATCAGTAAAATTAGAGCATTAAAATCTAATTAATTTCTGGAATTTAGACTCATGAATTACAAAAGAGCATTACAACATAATATTTTTAAAATCATATCTGAGTCAGCTAATCATTTACAATTAGATAGCTATGTAATAGGTGGATTTGTGCGTGATTTTATTTTACAACGAGGTACTGCAAAAGATATAGATATTCTTGCTATTGGCAGTGGTATTGAACTTGCTAAACAAGTCTCTAAAAACCTTCCTAGCACCCCTAAAGTACAAGTTTTTAAAACCTATGGTACTGCTATGCTCCGTTATGACAACATTGAAATTGAATTTGTTGGCGCCCGTAAAGAATCTTATACCAAATACAGTCGCAACCCAATAGTAGAAAGCGGTACTCTTTTAGATGATCAAAATCGTCGTGATTTTACTATTAATGCACTAGCATTAAGTTTAAATAAGTCTAATTTTGGGGAGTTATTAGATCCTTTTAATGGCATAACACATTTAGAGTCTCAACTTATAAAAACACCACTTAATTCAGATATAACTTTTAGTGATGACCCTTTGCGAATGATGAGAGCTATTCGTTTTGCGACACAACTAAATTTTAAAATTGAAGATGAAGCACTTGATGCTATTTCAAAGAATTGTGATCGTATAAAAATTATCACTAATGAACGTATTGTAGTTGAATTAAATAAAATTTTAGAAAGTAAAGTGCCTTCAGTAGGTTTTCTTTTACTGGAAAAAACAGGGTTATTAAATCACATTCTCCCAGAATTAACTGCGCTTAAGGGTATTGATGAGATTGATGGGCAGCGACATAAAGATAATTTTTATCACACTTTAGAAGTCGTTGATAATATCTCAAAACATACTGAAGATGTTTGGTTACGCTGGGCAGCATTATTACATGATATTGGAAAAGCACCTACCAAACGCTTTAATAAAAAAATAGGTTGGACATTTCATGCACACGAATTTGAAGGCTCAAAAATGGTATATCATCTTTTTAAAAGATTAAAAATGCCATTAAATGATAAAATGAAATTTGTCCAGAAATTGGTATTTATGAGTTCTCGACCTATTGCTTTGGCTAATGATATTGTTACAGATTCTGCGGTAAGACGATTAGTTTTTGATGCAGGTGATTATGTAGATGATTTAATGACTTTATGTGAAGCAGATATTACTACTAAAAACCCAAAAAAGTTTACTAAGTACCATAATAACTTCAAAATTGTTAGAGAAAAAATAATTGAAGTAGAAGCACGTGATCATGTCCGCAATTTTCAGCCACCAGTATCTGGTGAGGAAATTATGACAGCTTTTAATTTAAAACCTTCAAAAGAAATTGGTATCATAAAGGACAAAATTAAAGAAGCTATTTTGGAAGGTGATATTCCTAATGAACATGAAGCTGCGTTTCAATTAATGCTCAAAGAAGGAAAACAACTTGGCTTAATATTGATTGAAAAATCTAATCAGAAATGAAAAAAGACAACAAAAGAGTTATTTATTGGTTATTGATAGGTTGTCTACTTATTTTTATAATGGTTGTAGTTGGTGGTATTACGAGATTGACACATTCAGGGTTATCTATTTCTAATTATAAATTAATTTCGGGGACTATTCCTCCAATGAATGAGGCAGAATGGGTAGCAGAATACAGTTTATATAAACAATATCCTGAATATCAAAAGGTAAGAGCTAACACAAATTTCACACTCCAAGATTTTAAAGACATCTATTTCTGGGAATGGATACACCGTGTTATTGGTAGATTTATAGGGCTTATTTTTTTCCTTCCGTTTTTATACTTTTTAATTAGAAAACAATTATCAAAACCTACTATAAAAAAGACCATCATTTTATTATTTTTAGGTGGATTTCAAGGTTTTTTAGGTTGGTATATGGTTAAAAGCGGCTTGATTGACAATCCTGATGTGAGTCATTACAGATTAGCAGCCCATTTAACAACAGCGTTTATCACTTTTGCTTACACATTATGGGTAGCACTAGACCTTATGTTTCCAAATAGTAAAACCATTAATATTAAATTCAGAAATTTAGTAAGATTAGGGTTAGTCGTGCTCATATTACAAATTATTTATGGCGCTTTTGTAGCTGGATTAGACGCAGGATTTATTCATAATCACTGGCCTTTAATGAATGATGGAAAATTTATGCATGAAACTGTTTATATAGAACAAAATCCAATCTATAAAAACTTTATAGAAGGTAAAAGTGGTGTGCAATTTGTTCACAGAATCTTAGCATATATAGTTGTCATTGTTATATTTATAATTTGGTATAAAGCTAAAAAATTAAATATCACAAAATATCAACTTAAAGGCGTCAATCTTTTATTAATTATGGTCGGTATACAATTTGTATTAGGTGTACTAACCATTATGTTAGGCGTTCCTGTTTGGTTAGGAGTCACGCATCAAGTTGGTGCTTTTTTCTTATTAAGCATCATGACATTTACATTACATCGTTTTAGCAAATAATATAAAAAGTATACCTTTGTGGTATCAATAAATAATCTATGATTTACAGATTTAGAGCCATCCTTGATAACGATACTGAAGATGATATCTTTAGAGATATTGAAATTAGGAAAACAGACACTTTAGAAGATTTACATAATAGTATTACGCAATCTTTTGGGTTTGACGGTAGTGAAATGGCTTCATTTTACATAAGTGATGATGAATGGAATCAAGGCGAAGAAATTTCGTTATTTGATATGAGTGAAGGCATAGATTCTGTTAGATTAATGAATGAAACTATTATCGGCGATGTAACTGGTGTAAGGCAGACTAAACTCATTTATGTTTATGATTTTTTTAGTATGTGGACATTTCTTGTTGAGTTAGGTGAAATTGTTGATGAGTCTGAAGGCACTGATTACCCTAATTTACTATATGTACATGGTCAAATCCCAACAGAAGCACCTCAAAAAGAATTTAAAGCAGAAAATATAGGTTTACATGATGATGAATCTGAAGAACATTATGATGATGACATAGATCCTAGTAATTATGATGATTTGGATTTTGATCATAACTTAAATTAATCCGTTTCTTTCTACTTCCATAATTTAATTTCAAAAGTTGTAACATTTTAGTTAGTATATCGTCATACACATATTAACTAATCAATCATATTCACTTTGGAATCAATTCTAACAATAAACAACCTTACAAAAAAGTTTGGTCACTTAACTGCTGTTAAAGACCTTTCTTTTACAATAAATAAAGGTAATGTTTATGGCATCTTAGGACCTAATGGAAGTGGTAAATCTACTACATTAGGCATCGCTTTAAATGTTGTCAATAAAACCCTTGGGGATTTTCATTGGTTTGATGGAAACACCTCAACTCATGAAGCTTTAAAAAAAGTAGGTGCTATTATAGAGCGTCCAAATTTTTATCCTTATATGACTGCAGAACAAAATTTAAAGTTAGTTTGTAGAATAAAAGGAGTTTCAGAATCAAAAATTCTAGAAAAATTAGAACTCGTAGGCTTATTAGATCGAAAAAACAGTAAATTTAGAACTTATTCTTTAGGGATGAAGCAACGTTTAGCTATTGCTTCTGCATTACTTAACGATCCTGAAATATTAATTTTAGA
>CAZECB010000095.1:0-7257 GCA_964510745.1 uncultured Flavobacteriaceae bacterium
TAAATTATTTTTAAATTGATAATAATTGTAATTAGTATCGCAGACATCAAAGACTGCTTTGCTAATGTCTATTCCAAAATATTTTTTATCTTTATTCATAACAAAAAAGGATTGTAAAGAGCCAATCTATTGTGAATTCAACAACTTAAAATCGAAGTCTAAAGCTTCATAGAACTGAACGAATTTTACATAGAAAAGAGAAGGGATTATCAATGTTGACGAAATCTAGGTTTCTGCGTATAAAATAACCTTATTCCTCTCTTTGGTTCTTTATCATTAATTTATCTAATTTAATGAATTGCTAACTTAAGTTGTATAATGACTTTTTGATATTAAGATTTAGGTTAATGTAAGCATTTGTTATTTAAAATAAGTGTTTTGTATTTTAACTAATTTGTTCAGGCATTCTATAAAGTTTAATTGCAGTATAGAAAATCCATAAAAAGTAAAAGAAAAATACAATTCTTTGCCCAAGAGCAAGAATATTAGGAAAAACAAAAGGCCATGCTCCAAAAAGTATTGATGCATATGTGAAAATTAAAGTGGGTTTCTTTGCGGTTTTCCAATAATTGAGCTTATTCATTAATTTAGGATAGGTAAATGCTCCGATTAAAAAGAAAATATAACTACCAATACTTCCGATTGTATGAAGAAGCATTGATAGAGATTGTCTGTTTTCAAAATCTCCAGGAAATATTCCCGAAATAATCATAAAAATTCCACTTAATAAAATACCGATTAGAGGTAATTTATTAGATGTTTTAATTGACATGTTTTTGTATAAACCTATGCCATAAATCACTATTAATATCCCTGTAAGAATATATCCAATACTATTCCAAACCCATTTATTTGGCGCATTAAAACTTCCAAGTTCGCTTATTGCTTTTGTATATGTAGAATATTCTGGACGTATTGAAGATAATATAAAATATGTAATCCAAAAAATGATAGGAGTAACAATGCCTATTACTCCATAAGTTTTGTTAGTCATCTGTTTTTTTTAATATCAAAGGTATTGATTAGATGAGTTCCTAAATTTGATATAAATCAAAAAATAAATCTTCATGAACGAATTCTACTTAAAGTCTCTTGTGTCATTCCTAAATGTGAAGCTAGCATTCCAAGAGGGACCCTATGCAACTTGTTTTTAAAAGTTTGTTCAAAAAAATGATAACGTTCTTTTGCAGAATTAAATTGAAGAGAGATAATACGCTCAGATTGTTCTAGAAAATATTTAGAAACTAGTATTCTTCCAAATCGTTCCATTTCAGGGAAATCTTTGAAACATTCTTCAAGGTTTTCTAAAGAAATGGTTACTAATTCTGTTTCTTCTAAAGTTTGGATATGAAAATGATCAGGAATATTTTTCAGAAAACTATAAATTGAAGTAATCCATTCATTTTCTGCTGAAAAATTATCTGTAATTTCTTTTTCGTTTTTTAAATAATAGGTTCGTATAAGTCCTTTATTTATGAAATAGGTATTTAAGCAAATTCTATTTGGCTTATGAAGAAAATAATTTTTTGGAAAGCTTTGAACTTCACCAACTTTTTCCAGTCGGTTTTTTAGTTCTTTTGAAACAGGAATAAAATTGGCAATATGATGTATTAGTTTTTCTATAATAACTAATTATAAGTTTTCTATCTAGCTACTAACAAAGATATGCAACACAACTTTAAAAGTTAATTCTTTATTAAAGAAAGATGTTCTCTTCTTTTTTTCTTAAATTTATACGCCTATACATCCTGTATAGAATTTCAACACATCAGAGATATAAATCAAAAACAAAAAGATATGCCAGCTTATCAGTTAAATATTAATGGTAAATCCCATAGTGTAGACGTTGATGCGGATACACCATTGTTATGGGTATTAAGAGATCACGTTGGTCTTGTAGGAACTAAATTTGGTTGTGGTATCGCACAATGTGGCGCCTGTACGATTCATGTTGATGGTACTGCAACACGTAGTTGTGTGCTTCCTGTTTCGGCAGCAGAAGACTTAAAAATCACAACTATTGAAGGACTTTCAGAAGACGGATCACACCCTGTACAACAAGCATGGAAAGATATTGATGTACCACAATGTGGTTATTGTCAAGCAGGACAAATTATGACTGCATCATCGTTTTTAAATCGAAATCCAAACCCAACGGAAGAAGAAATTAGACGTGCCATGCACGGTAATATTTGCCGATGTGCATCCTATAATAGTATACAAAAAGCAGTTAAAGTAGCTGCTGATAAATTAAGTTAAACCCAAATAGAAAGACAATTATGGAAACTTCAAAACAAATGAATTTCAGTAGACGATCATTCTTAAAAACTTCGGCATTAGCTGGAGGGGGAATGCTTATCAGTTTTAATCTGTTTAATGCGTGTGCACCAGAAGTAAAAGCACCAATAGATATTAGTCAGTTAAATTTTAATGACTTTAATGCCTTTATCAAAATTTCTGATGAAGGAAAAGTAACACTATTTTCCCCTAACCCAGAAATTGGTCAAGGTGTGAAAACATCGATGCCAATGATTATTGCTGAAGAGTTAGACGTAGCTTGGAAAGATGTTCACGTTGCACAAGGTGTGTTAGATACAAAAAATTACACACGGCAAGTAGCTGGAGGAAGTCAGTCTTTACGTCAAGGTTGGGATGCATTGCGTCAAACAGGAGCAACATCTCGACAAATGTTAGTCAATGCAGCAGCAGCAAAATGGGGAGTTTCGGCATCAGAGTGTACAACTAAAGAAGGGGTTATTAGCAATGCTAATGGGGATACATTAGGGTATGGCGATGTGGTTAAAGAAGCTGCTTTATTAGATGTACCAGAAGATGTGGCTTTAAAAGAGCCAAAGGCATTTAGCATTATAGGGCAAGATATTAGCAATGTAGATATTGATAAAATTGTAACTGGAAAACCATTATATGGTATGGATTACAAAGAAGACGGTATGCTATATGCCTCTGTATTACGTCCGCCAGCATTTGGTCAAATATTAGAGTCGTTTGATGATGCTGATGCAAGAGCAGTTAATGGTGTGATTGACGTCCTTAAATTCGAAAATAAAATAGCGGTTTTAGCAAATAATACATGGACAGCAATGAAGGGTAAAAAAGCCTTGAAAGCAAACTGGTCTGAAGGCTCAAAAGCTGAAGATACTGCTTTTCATGATAAGACCTTATCCAATTTACTTAATGGGAATAAATTTGAAACCTTACGAAAAGATGGCGATGTAAAGAAAGCATTTAAGGCTGCTGATAAAATTGTAGAACGTACATACGAAGCACCGTTTTTGCCACATAATTGTATGGAACCTATGAACTTTTTTGCAGATGTAAATGCAACTGAAGTCCGTTTGGTAGGCCCTATACAAACACCAGCAGGAACTGCGAGACGTGTGGCACAAATGCTAGATAGAGATCCGAGTGAGGTTTCATTAGAAATGACACGTATGGGTGGTGGTTTTGGTCGCCGTTTATATGGTGATTTTGTATTGGAAGCTGCTACAGTATCTAATTTAGCTAAGAAACCTGTGAAAGTAGTATTTTCACGTGAAGATGATATGACGTCAGGAGTGTATCGTCCTGCAAGTAAGTATAAAATTGCAGCCTCAATTAAAAATGGAGAAATCACAGGATATCACTTAAAAGAAGCGTGTATTAATGGAAATATGTATGGGTTAATTCCTAATTTTTTCCCAGCTGGAGCAATAGAAAATTATCAAGTTGATGGTGCTAATTATAGAAGTAATATTACTACGGGTGCTTGGAGAGCGCCTTACACTAATTTCTTAGCTTATGCAGAGCAAAACTTTTTTGATGAATTGGCTGATGAATTGAAAGTAGATCGAGTACAATTGCGATTGGATTTATTACAAAAAGTAAAAGGAACTACAGATGATCGTATTCAATATAGTCCTGAACGATTAGAAGGTGTGATTAAATTAGCTATTGAAAAATCAAATTGGGGAAATACAGGAGAAGGCGTGTATCAAGGATTCTCAGTATATTATTGCCATAATACTCATGTCGCTGAGGTTGCAGATGTGATTATGGATGGTGATAAGCCCGTGATTAAAAAAGTGACTTGTGCGGTAGACTGCGGAATTGTAGTAAACCCTTTAGGTGCAAAAAATCAAATAAAAGGCGGAGTTATTGACGGAATAGGTCACGCTATGTATGGTGATTTTGCTTTTGAAAAAGGAATGCCACAATCAGATAATTACGATCAATATCGTTTAATTCGAATGAGAGAAACACCTCAAGTAGATGTTCATTTTGTAAAGAATGAATTATCGCCGACAGGATTAGGAGAGCCAACATTACCGCCGGCAGCAGCAGCAGTATCTAATGCATTATTTGCAGCTACAGGAAAACGAGTGACGAAGTTTCCGTTAATTAATAATATAGAATCGACTAAACTTAAAGGATAAATAAAATAACCTTAGAAGTAAACATAAAAAGAGTGTCTAAACTATTTTTTAGACACTCTTTAATATTTACAGATGACACACGAATTTAAAACGATAGTAGAGCATGCTTATTTAGCAAAGCAGAATGGAATACCTTCTGTTTTAGCGACTGTAGTCGCTTTAGACGGTTCCTCTTATCGAAGACCAGGAGTACAAATGCTAATCCTAGAGAATGAAAAAATGATAGGGGCCGTTAGCGGTGGATGTGTAGAAAAAGAAGTATTACTACAATCACAATCCGTATTTAAAACAGGAATACCGAAAATCATGACTTATGATGGGCGTTACCGTTTAGGTTGTGAAGGTGTTTTATATATTTTAATAGAATGTTTTGACGTTGATCATACGTTTTTTGAAGCATTTCAAACAACATTAAAAAACCGAAACACATTTTATAGCCATTCATTTTACAATAAAGTTGAAGCATCAAATGAATCTTTAGGAACTGAAGTAATACTTAGAGACAAAACGTATTCTATATCTAATAGAAGTGATACAGAGGATTCATTATTAATTTTTAAACAAGAGCTATTACCATGCTTTAAATTAGTGATTATTGGTGCAGAGCATGATGCAGTATTATTATGTCAGTTTGCTAATTTAAATGGTTGGGAGGTCACTATTATTGCAGGACCTTTAGAGCAAAAAGCCATTCAAGATTTTCCTGGAGCAACTGAGTTTTATTCAGTGTCTGGGGAGGGGATGGATATCTCTAAAATAGATCATCAAACCGCTATTGTTTTAATGACTCATAACTATGCCTCTGATTTAAAATACTTGATACATTTAAAAGATACAACACCAGCTTATTTAGGAATTTTAGGAGCGAATAAACGCCGTGAACAATTACTAAATCAGTTTATAGAATTTTGTCCAGAAATAGATGATCGATTTTTAGATACTATTTATGCACCAGCAGGGTTGGATATAGGTGCAGAAACACCTCAAGAGATTGCGGTGTCTATTATTTCTGAAATATTAGGGGTGATTCGTAATAGGCAAACCATTTCTTTAAAAGACAAATCTGGCGGAATTCACGATTAGTATATGCCTACTCCCTCTAACATAGCGGTTTTAATTCTCGCTGCTGGAAGATCTAGCAGGATGGAAACACCTAAACAGTTATTGCCTTGGAGAAAAACAACATTATTAGGTCATGCTATTGAAACAACTTTAGAGTTGGATATAGATCAAGTGTTTGTTGTTTTAGGCGCTAATTCTGAATTAATTATTCCTAAAATTGAATCTTATTCAATTCAAATGATTAAAAATACCAATTGGCAAAATGGATTAGGAACTTCAATTGCTTGTGGTATAAAGTATATTCAAAAATTGAAATATGTAAATGGTGTTTTGATTGTTTTAGCAGATCAACCATTAATTGATGATGAGCATCTCAAAGAATTAATTAACGCGTTTAAATCAGGAAATTCAATTGTCACAACATCTTACCGTAGTAATAAAGAAGGCGTCCCCGCTATTTTTGATAGGTCTTATTTTAATGATCTAACGAAATTGACAAATGATTTTGGAGCTAAAACAGTAATAAAAAATAATACTACTTTCTCTGTAGATGGATCTAATAAAATTGTAGACTTAGATACAAAAGAAGAATATAAGAATTTGGTAAAGCGTAATGATATATGAATCCAGGAATTCTAAAAATTGCGTATCACCCTATTTATAAACATCATTTGCCAGATGGCCATCGCTTCCCGATGACGAAATATGATTTGCTGCCTCGTCAATTATTACATGAAGGTACTTGTATTGAAGATAATTTTTTTGAACCTGATATTGTAGATGATATTCATGTACTTAGATGTCATACCAAAGATTATTTGGATAATTTAAAAGCTCTAACTATTGAGCATCGAGACGCTCGCAAAATAGGATTCCCATTGTCTAAAGAATTGATACAACGTGAATTGATTATAACAGATGGCACTATTAAAGGATGTGAGTTTGCAATGAAAAATGGTATCGCAATGAATATTGCAGGGGGCACACATCACGCATATACCAATAGAGGAGAAGCCTTTTGTATGTTAAATGATCAAGCTATAGCAGCGCGATATTTACAATCACAAAAGCTAGCTGATAAAATTTTAATTATTGATTTAGATGTACATCAAGGTAATGGTACTGCGGAGATTTTCCAAAATGATAATTCCGTATTTACATTTTCTATGCACGGTAAAGCGAATTATCCGTTTAAAAAAGAACAATCTGATTTTGATATTGCTTTAGATACCAATACCTGTGATGAAGATTATTTAGCAATTTTAAAAGATATATTACCAAAACTGATTAAAGAGGAGCAACCTGATTTTATATTTTATTTATCAGGTGTTGATATTTTAGTTTCAGATAAATTAGGGAAATTAGGCTGCACGCTTGAAGGCTGTAAAGAACGAGATCGTTTTGTATTACAAACGTGTAAGGACTTAAAAATTTCTTTACAGTGTAGTATGGGTGGGGGGTATTCACCAGATATTAAAACCATTATTGAAGCACATGCAAATACATTTCGATTGGCTCAGGAGATTTATTTTTAAATGTCATTACAAAGAATCTCGATAACTATCAGGAGATGACATCATCTTTAAAAGTGAAACTGAAAAATTAACAGATTCCTGCGCTGCGCTTGGAATGACATTTTAATTTATATTTTACCTAAAAATTTATTTATGATGTCATTGCGAAGAGAGAAACGATGTAGCAACCTCTAAACCTGAGTTCGATTAATATTTAGGTAAGATTTTAGTAGTAAAAAAGATAGATT
>CAZECB010000096.1:0-7209 GCA_964510745.1 uncultured Flavobacteriaceae bacterium
AAAACTAACCAACTCGCTTTTTATTAATCGAACTCAGGTGACTATGGTATAAAATCCATAGTGTCTTTATCATCAAAAACATCAGCAGTTCAAAACTTATTTGGTAGTGATGCACCTATTCAACTTAAAAACGCATTTCATATAGCCTCTGAAGGAGAAGGGCAACGCAAAGATTGGGCTAAAGAATTATATAATGTAACTTCTGGAAAACGTAAAATAGTTATTGCTAAAGGAAGTAAACATGGATCATTTATTTTAAAATCAAATAAAAAATTAAGTACTGAAGTTGTTGAGTGGTTTAAAGATACTTTATAAAATTAAACCACTTCCGCATACAAGTCAAAATCAGCAGCATCTGTAATTTTTACATTGGCAAATTCTCCTGTTTTTAAATAGGTTTCTGAGGCATTAATTAATACTTCATTATCTACATCTGGAGAGTCAAACTCAGTACGCCCTACAAAATAATCACCTTCTTTTCGATCAATGACCACTTTAAACTCCTTGCCTATTTTTTGTTGATTGAGTTCCCATGAAATTTGAGACTGGATTTCCATAATTTCATTAGCGCGTTCTTGTTTTACTTCTTGTAGTACATCATCTTCTAAATTAAAGGCATGTGTGTTTTCTTCATGAGAATAGGTAAAACATCCTAAACGTTCAAAACGCATCTCCTTTACCCAATTCTTTAATATTTCAAAATCTTCTTCTGTTTCTCCTGGGTAGCCTACAATTAAAGTAGTTCTAATGGTCATATTAGGAACTGTAGTACGAAACTCTTTAAGCAATTTAGTTGTTTTCTCTTGAGTCGTTCCGCGACGCATACTTTTTAAAATACGGTCAGAAATATGCTGCAACGGTATATCTAAATAATTACAGATTTTTGGTTCATTATTCATCACGTTTAACACATCCATTGGAAATCCGGTAGGAAATGCATAATGCAAACGAATCCACTCAATACCATCTACCCTAACTAGTCTTTGAAGTAATTCTGCTAAGTTTCGTTTTTTATATAAATCTAATCCATAATAGGTTAAATCTTGAGCTATTAAGATAAGTTCTTTAACACCATTAGTGGCCAATTTTTCAGCTTCAACAACCAACTCTTCAATAGGGGTTGATTTGTGACTACCTCGCATTAATGGGATCGCACAAAAACTACAGGGACGATCACAACCTTCAGCAATTTTTAAGTACGCATAGTTTTTAGGTGTTGTGGTTAAACGCTCACCTATTAATTCATGTTTATAATCTGCTCCTAAAGCTTTGAGTAGTCTTGGTAATTCTGTAGTACCAAAATATTGATCTACATCAGGAATTTCTTTTTGTAAATCTGGTTTATAGCGTTCACTTAAACATCCTGTTACAAATACTTTATCAACAGCCCCTTCTTCTTTTTTTTGAACGTATTCTAATATGGTATTGACACTTTCTTCCTTGGCATTATTTATAAATCCGCAGGTATTAATCACAACGATATTTCCTTCTTCTTCATGTACCACTTCTTTATTATTAGCCTTAAGCTGCCCCATCAATACTTCGCTATCATAAACATTTTTACTGCAGCCAAGTGTCACAACATTTATTTTGTTCTTTTTAAGTGATTTTGTTCGCATACCTTAATTTTAAAGACTGCAAAGATACAATCTAAATTTGTTTGTTATTAGTATTATAGAGTAATATCGTAAAAACAAAAAAAGTCATTCTCAAAATTATTAAGAATGACTTTTCTTGAAATTAAATAATTTAAAATTTAATTATAATTTTTAGGAGAAATTCTCATTTTAGATTCCTCTTCATAAGCTCTTGCCCAACTTAATAATTTTAGTTCTTCTTTTGGTTTTGCAATAAATGTTAACCCTCTAGGCTGTCCATTATCTCTGTATCCCATAGGTACTGTTAATGCTGGATATAAGGCTACTGCTGCAAAACCAGCATGAAAGTTGTTAATAGATAGTATACCATCTAGATTATGTTTACTCATTGGAATGTCAAAAAATTGACGTCCATTAGTTCTTAGCAAATCTCTCATAACATCCAACTCTTCTTTTGTTGCAGTTTCTGCTACAATACCATCAAATAAACGTTGCCCATAAGGCGCCGTTTTTAAAGAATCTTTATTATTAAACTCTACAACATCTTTAGCTGTTTTTAAATTTAAGGTTTTATCTCCGTAATTATCAAAATAACTAGGCAAATCAATTTTCATTTCTGCGGTTAAAAATCTAGAAAATTCTGGAAGATCTACATTTTCTTGTTCAATTTCAATAATCTCTGCGCCTAGGTTTTTTAAAACATTAACCGCATTGACATATAGTGTATCTTGCATCAATCCTTTAATAGCACCAAAACGTTTTCCTTTTAAATCTGAATCTAAGTTATTGGCATAATTAAACTCAGCTTCATGATTTGTAAACGAAGCACTATCTTTATTATCCTTACCTGTCATTGCTGATAATACAATAGCATTGTCAATGACATTTTTAGTAATTGGCCCTGTAGTATCTAAAGTACTAGAAATTGGTACAACGCCTCCTCTACTCAACAACCCTATGGTTGGTTTAATCCCAACAGCAGAATTACTACTTGCTGGTGACAAAATAGATCCGGCAGTTTCACTACCTATAGCAGCCACAGCAAAATTAGCAGTTGCAGTAACACCACTACCAGAGCTAGAACCTCCGGTATCAAAAATACGACGCCCATAAGGATTTAATGTCTGTCCACCAATAGCACTATACCCACTTGGGCAATCTCCACAGAAAAAATAAGCCCATTCACTTAAATTTGCTTTTCCTAAAATAATAGCGCCATTTGATTTTAAGCGCTCTACAATAAAAGCATCACCTACATTATTATTCTCTAAAGCAGCTGCGCCTGCAGTCGTCATCATGCCTTCTGCATTGATATTATCTTTTAATAATATTGGCATTCCGTTGACTGAAAACTTTAACTCATTAATTGTTTTGTTAGACGACTTTAATTCTGCATCTTTTTGCTTTGCCATTTCAACAGCATCAGGATTTAATGCAATGACTGAATTTAACGATAGTTCATTATTGCGATCATATTTTCCTATTCTATATAAGAAGAATTTAGTGAGACTCTCGTAGGTTAATTTACCATTTACAATACGACTTTGAAGTGTTGGAATATCTTGATCTAAAATCAACGTTTTTAAGTTATTATAATCAGCTTCTGTAAAACTCTCTAAATCATCACCAACTGAAAACATGACACGTTCTGAATTGATATATTTAGAATCTAACACTCTAAACTCTCTGAAATCTGTAGAATCAACAACAACTTTAGTTTGCTCAACAACAATATCTGCAAGTGTTCTCTCAGGTTGTTCAAGTGTTTCTTTACAAGATTGAATAATAAATGCTAAAAGAAGTACGAATAATAACTTTTTCATGGTCATATAATTTTAAATGGATTTGTCTTTTTTGAATAGGCTGACTAAAGTAATGAATATTTTAAGCACTAATCAAAAAAGGAGAGGGTACTTAACATAAAATAGTTTTCTATATATTGTATTAGGAAGCAATCGTGTATTTTTAGTTTCGTTTTCTTTCTTTTGTTAGTAGTAATTGGGTATCAATACAAAATAATTAGGAATTATAATTTCTTTTGTTTGACTTATTTTTATTGTATTTAAATTACATCTTTACAATATTTAAAGCATTAAAGATGTAAAATATATCTTTTTAATGAAAATTAATTTAAAACAGAATATCGCACATTTCAAATATACAAAACATGAAAATTAAATGCTAATTCAATAAAATTATTTAAGTGTGTATTTAATCAAATTTTCTTTTATTTTTTTACTTGCTGGACCTAATGCATGATCTTCAACTAAGTCCCCTTTGGTATCAAATATTAAATACCTTGGTATTTCTTTAATATTTAAATTTTGCAAAAGGTCTGAACTTTCATGATTTAGAATTAAGTAACTATGTTCGTAAGATTCAATTCCTTCAATTATAGATGCTTTTTCCCAAGCTTGATTGTTTTTATCAATAGAAAAATATAGGAAAACTATATCTTCTTTATTATGTAATTCATTTAATAATTTATTTGATGCTGGCATTGCTTCCCTACAAGGTGCACACCAACTTGCCCAAAAATCTATATAAATTACTTTACCATTTAATGTATCCTTTAAGTCTGCAAAACTTTTGATTAGACCTTTGTTATCCATTAAATTTAATTTTATAGATGAATTATAACGTTTTTTCAAATTAATTAAATAAGTTTTTTGAAAATACTCTTGGAATTCAGAATCTGAATACTGAAAATTAAATTTATCAAATAATGTTACCACTTCCTTTAATGAACTTCCTTGTTCAATCATTTCTTCAAGGCAAATTATTTTTGCTTTTTTTAATTGATCAGAATTAGAAAATTTCTTGTGGAGATCATTAAATATTTCAGTTATATTGTAGACTGTTTTTGAGTTTGAGTGATCCTTCTTATTAGGATATAAGACTTCGAATATTAGCCCTCTTAGAATAGCATACTCTGTAGAAGAAATACTATTAGTATAAAAATTTGAAGATAATAAATACTCTTTTAGCCTATCATTTTTTGTAGAATAAAACATAGTTATTACATCATCAAATATCTTTTTTTGAAATAAATCTTGATAAATATTTTTTCTTAAATCTTGGTACTTTTGACTAGAAACTGTTTTGTAACTTAAAAATAAACTATCATAAGCATTAACTAATTCTTCAATTTTAATACTATCATTGATATTTTTTAAATTTGGTTTAATGGGATAAATATTAATCTTCGAATAATCATTCTGAAGTTCTAAAGGATATTCATAATTAATGTTTAAAAAAAGTGATGTGAGTGAATCAAGGTAGTTTGTGAAATTGGCATCAATAATTTTTTTATAGTTACCAGTTTCAGGGTTTAAAAAACTTTTGTTTTTTATTTGATTAACAAATTTATCATTATCAAACTTCAGAATTAATGTATCCCCTTGACTCACTATCATAGTGTCAGTAAATATATTTTTATTGTGTATTTCTATTAATTGATAAGGTTCTATTTTTATTTTTAGAGTATCACTTTTATTTTGTAATATATTTTTGTGATTTTGTAAATTACTGAAACTCTTACCTGTATTAATTGAAATTGGAGATTTAATATCTGCATCTATATCTAAAAATACAGTAAGAAATTTAGATTCAAGGTCTTTGTTAATACTTCTATTGTTATTTTCTTTTTTATTTGAATTCTTTTTAGAATTTTGACAAGAGATTGTTGTCAATAAAAAAATAGCTATAATATAATAATAAAGTTTCAAAAATATGTTTTTTAAATTTAGAAGGTGTTAGATACTTATTTAACCTAACACCTTAAATATTTCTATACGTTCCAAATAGCACCTTGAGGAGTAGTTGTTCCTCCATTTCCACCATCATCACTACCGCCACCACCACAAGTAGCGCAACAGAAACCCGTTGTTCTATAACCATTACTCCAAGTGGTGCCTTTACCATTATCAAAATGAAATCTTGCAGCTTCAAGACTATAACTGCGAGCAGACCAAAAACCTTGGCCATCAGAATTTTTAAGGAAAATTTTACAATCACCACCACCTATAATTTTTGATTGTTTTTCTTTGTTTAAAATAGAAACTCCTTCTATGTTTAAAATGTTTTCTAACATAATTTAAAAAATTTAAATTGATTAATCTTTGAATTATTTTAAAGACACTCAAAGCGTTATGTCTTCATAAATTTTTAAAAGGAGGTTTAATAAAACCTTCAATATATGATAAATATACGATAATAAAATATTATAAATTATAACTGTAATACTTTAAATTTATTACAAAGATATAATTTCCATAAACTAGTTAGCATAGATACAATACGGGGTCAAGTAATATATATAACCACACAAAAACAATTCATCATTAATAAACTACAATTAGGTCAATAAGAATCTTTAATGACTAATCGTTTTTTGATTTTTACATCAATATTAACCTAAAATCTAAACCAATGAATGAGAATATTAGTTTGAAAAGAATATTAACTTTCTTCTTAATAGCAATAACCATATCAAATATCTTCAGGCTTGATCTTTTTAACTTTAATCCTGAAATAGAACAGTTACCAGCTTGGATTTCTATTTTAATTAAAGTTCTTCTCCAAGGCAGCGGAGTCATCATTGGTGCATTAATAGTCATTTCATTATTAAGAAAAAAAAGAACAGTAAAAATATCGCTTTTCGGTACATCAAAATCGAAAAGTATTGTGATGACAATTATTCCTATCATTATTTTACCTGTAATTGGAGTAAAAAATGACTATGGTATGAACTCTCATCTTTATGGATTCATTGCAATAACAAGCACTTTAATTTATTGTATACTTGAAGAATATGGCTGGAGAGGTTATTTACAAGAGGAATTGAAATCATTAAAAGCTTGGCAAAAATATTTTATAATTGGATTTATGTGGTATCTGTGGCACTTAACTTTTTTAACAAAAGCAACAGTTGAAGATAATCTTTTCTTTATGGGAATGATGATTTTTGGAAGTTGGGGTATTGGTCAAGTAGCAGGATCAACTAAGTCTATAATGGCTAGTGCTTGTTTTCATATGATTATTCAAATTATGATGTTCAATCCATTAATAAGAAATGGAATTAATGGAACTGAAAAATTAATTGTTTTAGGTATTTCAGTAATTATATGGTATGTGATTATTAAGAAGTGGGAAAAAGATACTACATTTTCAGTTTTAGGGTCAGATTAAAACTTAGTATTTTTGTAGAAAAAGATTCCTGCCCTACTAAAACGAGTTCAATACAAGCCGCAGGAATTTTATTTAAAAAACGAATCGACAAATTCATATTTATTGAAGACTTGTAAATCTTCAATACCTTCGCCAACGCCTATATATTTTACTGGAATTTGAAATTCATCACTAATCCCAATGACTACACCACCTTTAGCCGTACCATCTAATTTGGTCACTGCTAATGACGTCACTTCAGTTGCTGCAGTAAATTGCTTTGCTTGCTCAAATGCATTTTGCCCAGTAGAGCCATCTAATACTAAAAGTACATCATGGGGTGCATCAGCAATTACTTTTTGCATCACTCGTTTTACTTTAGTCAACTCATTCATTAAATTAACTTTATTGTGTAAACGCCCCGCAGTATCAATAATAATAA
>CAZECB010000097.1:0-7195 GCA_964510745.1 uncultured Flavobacteriaceae bacterium
CTCGAACAGCAAGTGAAATGTCCACTGAAGATTGGACAGTTATTGTTGAAGATGCAGAAGAAGAGTTTGTTGGATATGACACGTTGGAAACTACTGTAAAATTAACACGATACAGGAAGATAGTTTCTAAAAAAGATGGAGAACTATATCAAATGGTATTTAATATGACTCCATTTTATGCGGAAGGTGGTGGTCAAGTAGGCGATAAAGGATATCTTGAAGTTCCTAACGGAGATGTAGTTTATATTTTAGATACTAAAAAAGAAAACAATGTCATTATTCATTTTGCTAAAAACTTACCAAAACATATTAATGAAACCTTTAAAGCTGTTGTAGATTCAAAACAACGTTTTAGAACAGAGTGTAATCATACAGCAACACATTTATTACACCAAGCATTACGTGAGGTTTTAGGAACCCATGTTGAGCAAAAGGGATCTGCAGTCCATTCAAAGTATTTACGATTTGACTTCTCACATTTTTCTAAAATGACAACGGAAGAGTTGCGTGATGTTGAAAATTATGTGAATGCCCGCATTGAAGGAAAGCTACCTTTAGAAGAACATAGAAGTGTACCCGTTGCAAACGCTCTTAAAGATGGAGCAATGGCTCTATTCGGTGAAAAATATGGGGATAATGTGCGTACCATACGTTTTGGGCAGTCTATAGAACTTTGCGGAGGAACTCACGTAAAAAATACAGCAGATATATGGCATTTTAAAATTAAATCTGAAGGAGCTGTAGCCTCAGGGATACGTCGTATTGAAGCAATTACAAGTGATGCAGTTAAAGATTTTTATTTTGAAACTAATCGATCATTTTATGAAATTAAAGATTTACTTAATAATACAACTAACCCTGTAAAAGCAGTAGCAGATTTACAAGAAGAAAATATAGCATTAAAAAAACAAATTGAAGGGTTTTTAAAAGATAAAGTAAAAGATTTAAAAAGAGATTTTGTTAATGAAATAGAAGTTATTAATGGTGTTCAGTTTTTAGCAAAACAAGTAGATTTAGATGCAACAGGAATTAAAGACTTAGCCTTTGAATTAGGAAGTCAGTTTACTAATGCTTTTCTATTATTTGGGTCTGATCAAAACGGAAAAGCACTATTGTCTTGTTATATTTCTAAAGAATTAGTGTCAGAAAAGAATTTGAATGCAGGACAAATTGTTCGTGAATTAGGTAAATATATTCAAGGAGGTGGAGGTGGACAACCATTTTTTGCAACTGCTGGAGGTAAAAATCCTAATGGAATTAAAGAGGCGTTAGAAAATGTGAAAAGCTATATTTCTTAAATGAAGTATGAATCTTCAAACACAAATATCAATTCCAGTAGAAAAATATAATCCAATAGATTATAATTCTAAACTATTATTGCTAGGATCTTGTTTTGTAGAAAATATTGGAGATAAACTAACTTACTTTAAGTTTAAAAATACAGTAAATCCCTTTGGTATTTTATTTCATCCAAATGCTATTGAAACCTTAGTTATTAATGCTATTAATGAAAAAGAATATACTGAAGCTGATATTTTTTTTCAAAATGAGCAATGGCATTGTTTTGATGCACATTCAAAGTTAAGTAATTCTTCAAAAGAAGAGTTGTTAAATGATTTAAATACACAGGTCAAATTAACAAATCAACAGATTAGTAAATCAACTCACATTATTATTACTTTAGGAACTGCTTGGAGGTATCGCTTTATAGAAACAGATCAATTTGTAGCAAATTGTCATAAAACACCTCAGAAAAAATTCTTGAAAGAGATTTCTTCTGTTGAAAAAAATGAAGAAACACTTCAAAATGTAATTAACTTAATAAAAAGTGTTAATTCAAAAACATCTATAATATTTACTGTATCTCCAATTAGGCATATTAAAGATGGGTTTGTAGAGAATACACAAAGTAAAGCACATTTAATTTCAGCAATACATCAGTTGATTAACCCTAGAAACACTATTCACTATTTTCCATCTTATGAAATTATGTTGGACGAACTACGTGATTATCGTTTTTATACTGAAGATATGCTGCATCCAAATATGACAGCAATTAATTATATCTGGAATAAATTTAAAAAGGCTTGGATTAATGAAAATAGTCACGTAATAATGGATGAAGTTGAGATAATTCAGAAGGGATTAGCTCACAAACCCTTTAATCCTAAATCAGTTTTACATCAATTATTTCTTGAGAAATTAGAGGTTAAAAAATCAGATTTACAGTCAAAATTTCCTATTATTTTTTAGAAAAATTAAGAAAAGGCGAAAAATGTAGTTCGTCTATAAAATAAGGTTTTTATCGTTAGATATTAGCTTTTTGTCGATAAAATAAATATTAATATTTTTATAAACTTGTATTTTAACCTTGTTTAAGTGCTTCTTGTCGAATTAATAAACCCTGTATCTGTAAATGATATATATTCGTATTGCTATTAATCAATTACTATAAAACATCAGTTGTATAACATTATGTTAAATATCTGATGTTTTTTTATGCTTTAATTTTTAGTACCCATATGAGCGACTAATTCTTCTTGTTTTAGCATTGGTTTTTTATGTAAATTAGCATATGCGAAAAGTTGTATTTGGAGTCATTATTACATTAATTATTGGTTTTACATTTAAGTTTTGTGGTGACAGAAAAGAAAAAATAGTTATCCACGAGAATTCTATGCTTATTCAAGAGCAACTTAAAAATGTTGGTAAACTCGTAGTTACTGAAGGACATTTTAGTGATGTTTATAATTATAAAAATTCAAAAGAAATATTTGCAGGAATCACTTCAGAAAAGAAAGCACTTGTGGTGGTTAATGCAATGGTAACTATTGGATATGATTTAAGTAAAATAGAGTATGATGTTGATGAATTGACTAAAACACTTCGTGTTAAAAATATCCCTGAAGAAGACATTAATATTAATCCAGACTTACAATATTATGATGTTGAATCTGGTTATTTTAATGAATTTGGAGCAGAAGATTACAATAAAATTAAAGATAATGTAAATAAGTCTTTATTAGAGAAAATTGAGAAATCTACATTAAAAACCAATGCTAAAAATAGATTGATTAGTGAGTTATCTAAATTTTATATTTTAACCAATTCTATGGGTTGGACTTTGGAGTATGATGAAACGCCAATTGAAAATATTGGAGAATTTACTCAAAAGTTGAAGCTTTAAAAAAATAGGATCGATTTTTATAACAGCTCTATCCCGCTTTGTATTAAATGGGCAATTTTATTGCGATTTATTTTTAACTCTTCTAAGTAGTTATAAATTATTTTTACCAAACGTTCTAAATTACTGAGCTTAGCAAGTTCTAAAAGCTCTAAAGCTAATAGCCAATCATTAGGATGATTTTGAGATAAAGTATTAAAAATAGACTCAATTTGTGCTTCTTCATGACTATTAGAACCACGCAATTCTCTAACCTCTTCATAAAGCGCTTCTAGATTTATAGTCTCTAAACTTTTTTTAACTTTAATGGTTTTAGAATCAGAGACATGATATAAATTATCAAATGACATGTAATCAGCACTACCGGCATATGCAGATACGATATTGGTGCCAACAGCTAGATCAAATGTGCCATATTCTGGTTTGAATAAAACATTATCTCTATAAGTAACAGTACAATCTTCAAACTGAATTAAAATTAGTTTCCCATTAATGTTTCTAATTCCAGTGATATTTAAACCTTCAATAGTAATACCGCTTTCGTATTCAAATGAAATACGTTTATTGTCATAAAAATTATAAGCTTTTAAATCGCGAGGCCCCATATCTTCAATAGCTAAGTTGATACCTTTTAATTTTCCAATTGGAGAGCTAAATCCGTGTGGATGCATTTCTACACCATGACCAATTAATTCTTTTTCCCGATTTGCTAGAGCAGTGGGGCCTTCCGTTTTAAAAAACACAACATCATTGTCATCATCTGTAATCATGTCTGTGAATACGCCAGAAATTTGTAGACCAGTATTGAGTTCAATGGTTCCTATTTTTTTAGAATCAATTAATTTTTGTAGTCCTCTAAACCCACCTTTTCTTAGTGCCATTGTACTTGAAAACTCTTCTAATACTTCCATCAAATATGAGAAATCAGGCGTAACGTAAAGCTGAGGCTGTGGTTTTGTAATGTCAAATTCTTGAGTAGCTGCTTTTATAGAGTAAGGTACTTTCTTTACTTTATCGGACATACACCAAGTACTTTCACCTATAGAAGATAATAATCCAGCACCGTATAGCTTAGGATCATTAACACTACCTATCATTCCATATTCAACAGTCCACCAATGTAAGTTTCTAATTTGTGCCATTTCAGAGAACGGTACCTTCTTGTTTTGTAATTCATTTACTAAAGCATCAGCAGTATCAATTTCGGTTTGGGTAGAGTTAGGTGCTTCTTTTAATATAGAAAGTTTTCTAACCGCTTCATACATATCATTGTCATGCGATGATAAAATAGCTTTAGCTCCTATTTCACCAAAACGACGTAAATACTCAGCATAATCAGGATTTGCAATAATTGGAGCGTGACCAGCTGCTTCATGAATAATATCTGGTGCGGGCGTATACTCTATATTTTCTAACTGACGAATATCACTAGCAATGACTAATACTTTATAAGCTTGAAACTCCATAAAAGCATTAGGTGGGATAAACCCGTCAACAGCAACTGCAGCCCAGCCTATATCTTTTAAAATCCTATTCATTCCATACATACTAGGTATGGCGTCAATTGAAATTCCAGTTTTAGTTAAACCAGCAAGATATGAATCATGAGCAACTTTAGATAAATAGTCAATACTTTTGCGCATTACATAGCGCCACACTGCTTGGTTTATAGGAGTATAACCGTCATACTGCTGAGGTTTTATAAACTGTTTTAAGTGTGGTGGTAACCTATCAATTAATGGATTGCTCTCTATCTGTTTCATTGCCTTATTCTAATCAGCGCAAAACTACTAAATTAAGTGATAAATTATACCATTTATATTACCTTCGTCTCTTATGAAGCCAGAAACTCGTAAACAAGAGATTATCAATACATCTGCTTTTTTATTTAAGGAGAAAGGATATAGTGCTGTGACTATGCGTGATATTGCAGCAACTATGGGTATTAAGGCAGCAAGTTTATATAATCATATTAGCTCAAAGCAAGAGATTTTAAATCATATTATTATCTCTTTGGCAGAGCAATTTATACAGAGTATGAATGAGATTTTAAAATCAGAAGAGACTAGTATCGAAAAACTAAAATATATTGTAGAGCTTCATGTTACTATAGCTAGTAATAATACTGATGGTATGGCATCATTAAATAATGATTGGATGCATCTTGAGGAGCAATTAGATTATTATTTAAAGTTAAGAAATGATTATGAAGAAAATTTTAGAGATATTATAAAGCAAGGGATTTTAAATAAAGAAATTGTTGATTCAGAACCAGATGTGATTTTATTTTCTTTATTATCTACTTTACGATCACTTTACCTTTGGATTCCTAAAAAAGAAGATTTGAGTTTAGAAAAGCTAACAAATGATTTAAATAAAATACTCATTACCGGAATTAACAAATAATTAGTAAATAATTTTGTAAATTTGTTGACTAAACTAACAAGTGTTAGTTAAACTATAAAAACCAAAAATGGCAGAGTTTTATCCAATAAAAGTTGCAGATATATATAAAGAAACAAAAGACTGTTCTGTGATTTCTTTTGATGTCCCTGAAGACCTTCAAGATGAATTTACATTCAAACAAGGGCAGTATTTAACCTTGCGTAAAGAGATTAATGATGAAGATGTGCGTCGTTCATATTCATTGTGTTCAAGCCCACTTGATAACCAATGGAAAGTAGCAGTAAAACAAATACGTGGAGGTGCGTTTTCAACTTATGCCAATACTGAGTTAAAACAAGGTGATGTTTTAGATGTGATGCAACCTGCAGGGCATTTTTTTGTAGATGTTGACGCTAAAGCTGCTAAAAACTATATTGCATTTGCAGCAGGGAGTGGTATTACACCAATGTTGTCAATAATAAAAACACATTTGTTGTCTGAGCCAGATAGCACATTTAAACTATTCTATTTAAATCGTACTGTAAAATCTATAATCTTTAAAGAAGAAATAGAAGAACTTAAAAATCAGTTTTTTGAACGTTTTCAAGTCTTTTATTTTTTAACAAAAGAACAACGTGACATTCCATTTTTAAATGGACGTTTTGATCAAGAGAAATTAGAAGTATTGACAAAAACATTCATTGATGTTGCTGATACGGATGATTGTTTTATTTGCGGTCCACAAGAAATGATTTTTTTAATTCGCGATCATTTAGAAGCAAAAGGTTTAGACAAAGAGAAAATACATTATGAGTTATTTTTCTCTGGAGATGATAAAGCTTTCAATGCCCAAATAACAGAGGTTTTAGAACAAAAAGTTGATGGTACTGACGTCACTATTATAGATGGCGGAAAAGAATTCCATTTTATTATGGATGATGAGTATGATAATATTCTAGACGGTGCATTAGCTGCAGGAGCAGATTTGCCTTTTGCATGTAAAGGGGGCGTTTGTAGTACCTGCAAATGCGAAGTAAAAGAAGGGACAGTAGAAATGAAGGTTAATTACGCTTTAGATGAAAAAGAAGTATCGCAAAACTTAGTATTAAGTTGTCAAGCGGTACCAACATCAGAAAAAATAGTAGTCGATTTTGATGTCTAGAATAATATCTTGCAAGGTTTTAGAAACCTTACAGGTATTGTAAATTATATAATAAATAAATTTCACCAGCTAAAAGCAAGTAGCTATTAGTAAAAATCATAAATATTATGAGTGAAGCACAAATTAAAAACTTAGAAGCACAATTTGAAGCACGTATAGCACGTGATGAAAAAATTGAACCTAAAGATTGGATGCCTGAAAAATATCGCAAAACACATATCAGGCAAATGTCACAGCATGCACATTCTGAAATTATCGGGATGTTACCAGAAGGAAACTGGATTACACGTGCACCATCTTTACGTCGTAAAGTAGCATTGTTAGCTAAAGTACAAGATGAAGCAGGTCATGGTTTATATTTATATAGTGCCTGTGAAACATTAGGAATTTCTCGTGATGAATTGTATGAACAATTACATACGGGCAAAGCAAAGTATTCAAGTATTTTTAATTACCCAACCATT
>CAZECB010000098.1:0-7082 GCA_964510745.1 uncultured Flavobacteriaceae bacterium
CGCGCACAATATCCAGATAACAAAGACCGGGTTTAACCATCACAATATCAGCACCTTCATCAATATCCATTCCAGTTTCACGAAGGGCTTCTACACGATTGGCAGCGTCCATTTGATAGGTTTTTTTATCTTTAGGAATATCTGCCATATCCACAGGAGCAGAATCTAAAGCATCACGAAATGGACCATAAAATGCAGAAGCATATTTTGCAGAATAACTCATAATACCCACATCAGTAAAACCGTGATCTTCCAAAGTTTCACGAATGAGTAAAATCCGCCCATCCATCATATCACTCGGCGCTACAAAATCCGCACCTGCTTGCGCGTGAGACAAACTCATTTGTGCTAGAAAATCAGCAGTATCATCATTTACAATTTTTCCTTCAGATACAATTCCGTCATGACCATAAACAGAATAAGGATCTAAAGCCACATCGGTCATCACAACCATTTCAGGATATAAATTTTTAATAAATTTAATTGAACGTTGCATTAATCCGTTAGGGTTTAACGCTTCTTTTCCTTCATTATCTTTTAAATTATTAAGAACTTTTACAAAGAGTAAAACAGAGCGCAAACCTAAACTCCATAGCTCTTTCAATTCATTGCCTAATTGATCTAAACTATAACGGTAATAGTTAGGCATCGACGCAATTTCTTCTTTTACGCCGTTACCTTCAACAATAAAAAGGGGCACTAAAAAATCATTTGCTGTAATATGATTTTCGCGAACTAAATCACGTATGGTATCATTGGTTCTTAAACGTCTATTTCTTTGTAGTGGGAACATAATTTTAAGCCTGAAATTATAATGCTTACTTTTATCTAGGACAAAGTTAATCATTAAAACTCACTTTATATTGATAGAATCGTTGCGTACTTTAGAATTTAAATTCCCTTGGAGGAGTTATCAAAAAGAACTTTTAAAAAATTTTAATAGCCATATTTCTGACAACCATTTTCATGTTATTGCGCCTCCTGGGTCTGGTAAAACCATTTTAGGGATTGAAATATTAAGACGTCTGGGTTATAAAACACTAATATTAACCCCAACCTTAACAATTAGAAATCAATGGGAAGATAGACTTCAATCCTTTTTTACTGAAAACAACGATTTTAAGAGATATTCATTTAATGTAAAATCACCTGATGATATCACATTTTCAACCTATCAATCACTTCATGCATTTTATAAATCTTTTGATAATAAAGAAGATTATTTTAAATTCTTTGAGCGACATAATATTAAAGCTGTTGTTTTAGATGAAGCGCATCACTTAAAAAATGAATGGTGGAAATGTATGATTGCTTTAAAAAACAGAAATGCTTTTTTTGTTATAGCATTAACTGCAACACCTCCTTATGATAGTACTAAAACAGAGATAAATAAGTACTTTACGCTTTGTGGTGAAGTAGATGATGAAATTGCAGTGCCAGATTTGGTACGAGAAAACGATTTGTCTCCACATCAAGATTATGTATATTTCTCTAAGCCAAATGATTTTGAGATTAATTTTATTTTTGAATACAGAAAGAAAATTGCCGATTTTAAGAATGATTTATTAAAAGACGATGTCTTTATAACATTTCTTAAAAACCATCGATTTTATAAAACTCCAGAATATCATTTAGATGATATATATTCAAACACATCTTATTTATCTTCTATTATAATTTTTTTAAATGCTTGCGGAATTTCAATTGAACAATTTCAATTGGAAATACTTGGGTTTAATAAGAATGAAAAAATACAGTTTCCAAATTTACAATTAGAATGGTTAGAGATTTTACTTCAAAATTTGTTAGTGATTGATCGAGAAAATTTAATAGCTCAAGAAGATTATCTATTGAGTATAGAAAGAAAGTTGAGACACTTAAATGTTTTTGAAAGAAATAAAGTCAATTTCGTTGGAGAACAACTATTATATAAATCATTAGCCTATAGCCCAAGTAAATTAAATAGTATTGTAGATATTGTAAATTCTGAAGGAGCTTCTTTAGGAGAAGATTTAAATTGTGTTATTTTAACTGATTATATAAGGAAAGAGTTTTTAAATACGTCTTTAGAAAATATTGAATCTATTAATAAAATAGGTGTTTTACCAATTTTTCAATATATAAGAAATTATTCTGTCTACAGAGAAAACTTGGCAGTACTTACAGGAAGTATAGTCATTATTCATAAATCTATTTTAGAAGCTTTTAAAAGTACTGGAAATCACAAAAATTATTCTTTCTCACAATTAGAAATTGATGAAGAGTTTTTGCTTGTTAACAGTTCATCTAAAACACAAAAACCTATCGTTGGTATTATTACTGAGTTATTTGAAAGCGGAATGATAAAAGTATTAATAGGCACAAAATCATTACTGGGGGAAGGTTGGGATGCACCATCTATTAACAGTTTAATTTTGGCCTCGTTTGTAGGTTCATTTGTGTCATCTAATCAAATGAGAGGAAGAGCTATTAGAAAAGATGTAGATAAGCCAAACAAAACAGGAAATATTTGGCATATAGCTTGTGTTGATCCTACTACAGTAGATGGTGGTAGAGAAATAGACATTTTAAAACGAAGATTTGAAGCTTTTGTCGGGATAACTAATACTGCAATTCCTTTTATTTCTAATGGATTTGATAGATTAAATTTTCCAGATGAATTCTTAATTGAAGACGTTGAAGATTTAAATAAAAACACTTTAGAAGAAGCAAGTGATAGAGCTTCGATTACAAAACGCTGGATAACTTCTATTGGTAGTGGTACAAAGTTAACTAAACAAGTAAAACTACTACAAAGAGGTGACAAACCTTTTAAAGAACAGAAACAAACCTATTATTTTGATGTTGTTAGGTTTTTTATTATTGAGTTATCTACAGCAATTTTATTTTTTTACCTAGAGTTTATTTTAGAGACTGTAAATGTAACAATTAGTCGGGGACTTATTTATGTAATTTATGCATTCATGGCTATATTTATATTTCGATTTGGTTATAAGTTATACAAAGCTTTTACGCTATATATTAAATATGGTTACCTCCATAAAAAAATTAAAAAAATGGGACTAACTATATTATATGCGATGAATGACACAGATTTTTTAAGTACTGATTTTAATGATGTTAAAGTAAATTCACAAACATTGAATAAAGGTGATGTAGTTTGTAATTTAGTAGGCGCAAATAATTATGAAAATGCATTGTTTTCAAAAGCATTAAAAGATATGCTTGAACCTATTGAATCTCCACGATACTTAATTGTTAATACTAACTCATTTAGAAAACAGCTAAATATTGAAAACTTCTATCCTGTACCAGATATGTTTGGAGATAATAAAAATAATGCCATGATATTTCATAAATATTGGGAGCAATTCATGAGGAAAAGTAAGCTAATTTTCACTAGACAGATAGAGGGAAGAAAGTTACTTTTAAAAGCAAGATTATTTCATGTATATAATGCTTTCAGAGAAGTTTCTAGAGAAGTTACGATTTGGAAATAAATAAACCGCGAACAGTTTCTTAATTATTAAACATCTATCTCTTTATAATGAGTAAATCCTATTATAATTTATATCCGATTTCTTCAGTTAATGCAATTTTACTTTTTGCGAAATGACCTGAGCCAAAAGCAATCTCTTTTCCGTCTTCATTCACTAAACTACTTTCTGCAATATACAAATGCTTGGATTTGAATTTCACTTTACCAATAGCAGTAATAACCCCTTCATTTGCTGGTCTCACTAAATTAATATTAAAATTGGTTGTGAGTACAAAAGCATCTTCAACAATAGAATTTACTGCGAAAAATGCAGCGTCGTCCAATAATTTAAAATATACTGAGCCATGAATAGCACCAAGAGCATGAAAATATTTTGGTTCTATGGTAAGCTGTATTTGTGCCAATTCTTTTTCAAATTTAACTTTAGTAGATTGATAAATCTCTTGGTTAAAATTGGCGTTGAGGTACATGTTTTCTAATTTTTTGTAATGTTCCATTATGCCCAGTTTTTTGGTTGTTTTAATACGTTTAAAAGTTTTGCTTCTTCACTTCCATCTTTAGGAGTGTGATTATACACCCATTGCACTTGGGGCGGTAAACTCATTAAAATACTTTCGATACGTCCATTAGTTTTTAAACCGAACAATGTGCCTTTATCGTGTACTAAATTGAATTCTACATAACGGCCACGGCGTATTTCTTGCCAATTGCGTTGTGCTTTAGTGTATGTTGAATCTTTTCGTTTTTTAATAATAGGAATATAACTTTCTAAAAAACTATTGCCTATTTCGGTAACGAAATCATACCAATTTTGCATGGTTATGCTATCTGAAGCTTTGCAATAATCAAAAAATAAACCCCCTACGCCTCGTGCTTCATTACGGTGAGCATTCCAGAAGTACTCGTCACATTTTTGTTTGTATAATTTATAAAAACTATCATTATGACGGTCGCAAGCTGTTTTACAAACTTGATGAAAATGAATTGCATCATCTTCAAATAAATAATAAGGTGTTAAATCTTGTCCGCCACCAAACCAACTATCTATTAATTCGCCATTTTGATTATACATTTCAAAATATCGCCAATTAGCATGTACGGTTGGCGCCATTGGGTTTTTAGGATGTAATACTAAACTTAATCCACAAGCATAAAAGTCGGCATCTTTTACACCAAAATATTTTTGCATGGTATCAGGTAATTTTCCATGAACTGAAGAAATATTGACACCTCCTTTTTCAAATACATTGCCATTTTCAATCACACGTGTACGACCACCACCACCTTCAGGACGTTTCCATAAATCTTCTTGAAATTTTGCTTTGCCATCAATGACTGCTAATTTAGAAGTAATGGTGTCTTGCAAATCTTGTATGTATTGGTAGAATTTATCTTTCATTATATAATTCGTATAGCTCCATATCTAATGGATTTTTCCTTGGTGGAGTGTATTCGTTTTTTAAAGTACGTTGCCAGATAAAATCACAATTTTCGGCAACTTTTAGACTACTCATATTTGTTTTGTGAGCTATAATTTGAAGTGTTTTTAACTTTAAAGTATTAAAGGCATATTGTGATAATATCCTTATAGATTTACTAGTAAATCCTTTTCCTTCATATTGATACCCTATACAATAGGCAAATTCCCCTTGTTTTTTTGTCCAATCTAATTCTTTTAGATAAATCAACCCAACAATATGATGTGCTTCTTTTTCTTTTATGGTGAATAAAAATTCTTCTTTAGTATTGAATTGCTTGATTTTCGTTTCAACAAAATGTTGTGATAAATCGAGAGTTAAATTTTGAGCTAATGTTCCTGGAAAAAAAAATTTTAGACGATCTTCATTCGATATTACAAAATCGCATAAATGCGATGCATCTTTAATTTCAATAGGATTAATATGAAAACCATCAAATTCAAACATATGACTATGAGTTTTCTATTTTTTTAGGATGAAAACCGTGTGATTCAAAATCAACTTTTTTAGGATCAATTTCTAATAACTCAACAGTTTTTATAGCAGCTGCAGTTACCGATAATGGTAATACAATAATAACACCAATCACAGGAATTAGTAAGAAAAGCATAAATACAATACCATTGCCAATAGCAATACCTCGATTGCGTTGAACAAACTTTACACTCTCTTTGTATTTAAAATGACGTTCTAGCGTATAATCCATATTACCAAAACCAGCATAATAGGCTTGAACCATAAATAGCAATCCAGCAGAAATAACATTTCCAATAATAGGAACAATAAATCCAGCGATAATAATGACAATAGAGATAAAAAGTTCTCTAAAAAGATTTCTTATATTGATTTTGAGGCCTCTAATTAATTGTTCTTGAAATGATGTTTTTCTGTGTTGTTGTATGGCATTATCACCAATTAAATGTACTTCAATTTTTTCTGAAACAGGACTCATAAACGGGGCAGAAATTGCCATTATAATATGCTTGTATGAAATCAACCCGATAGCAATGATTAATGCATAACTTAAAGTTTCACTAAACTTAGTAAACATGCCTTTACCCCACCCCCAAGGCCAAATTTGAGCTATCCAAGCTCCTAAATTATCTGATAACCCGTAAGCGGCTATAAAAATTCCAGTAAATGTTATTAAACTGATAATAATTGGAATAGCGAAATACTTCCAGAGCTTGAGTTTTGAGATTAACTCTAGCGCCTGACTATAAACTTTTATTCCGTCTGTTATATTTTTAAACATGATATTCTTTTACGGCGTCGATAAATGCTTTGGCATTATCGAGAGGTATGTTTGGTAAAATTCCGTGACCTAAATTTACAATATATTTATCTTTTCCAAACTCATTAATCATTTGAGTCACCATTTTTTTTATTTCTGCTGGAGGTGATAATAATCGTGATGGATCAAAATTACCTTGAAGTGTAATGTTGCCACCAGTTAAATAGCGTGCATTTCTGGCAGAGACTGTCCAATCAATTCCTAAGGCAGCGGCATTACTTTTTGACATATCATTAAGTGCAAACCAACATCCTTTTCCAAAAGCAATCACTGGAGCGTCATCTTTTAACGCTTCAATAATTTGATTGATGTATTGCCAAGAAAACTCTTGATAATCGGTAGGTGAGAGCATTCCTCCCCAGGAGTCAAAAACTTGAACGGCATTAACACCTGCTTTTATTTTTGCTTTTAAATAAGAAATTGTGGTATCTGTGATTTTTTGAAGTAGTTCGTGAGCAGCAACAGGCTGAGTGAAACAAAACGCTTTAGCTTTATCAAAATTTTTACTGCCTTGTCCTTGAATAACATAACATAAAATCGTCCATGGTGATCCTGCAAAACCGATTAATGGAATTTCATCATTTAGTAATTCTTTAGTTGCTTTTATGGCTTGCATAACATAATCCAACTCCACATTAACATCTGGGACAATGACATTATCAACATCTTTTTGATTGCGAACAGGATTTGGTAGATAAGGTCCAAAATCGGGTTTCATTTCTACCTCAATATTCATAGCTTGCGGAATGACCAAAATATCACTAAATAGAATAGCAGCATCCATACCATCACGACGAATAGGTTGCACTGT
>CAZECB010000099.1:0-7064 GCA_964510745.1 uncultured Flavobacteriaceae bacterium
TCAATAGAATATACGAAAATTAATTCATTTTAGGACTATTTACGGACATACAAAAAATAAATAACTTTAACATATGAGCAATCAATTAAATTGTCCATTTGGTAGCATTTCAATTCATGACTATTACCTTATATCAGTTATGAATGAAGGGGTTACGGTTACAGATAAAGTCAATACCATTATTATGGGCATTATAGATCGCTACTATAAAGGAAAAAGTTTTATTTATATCGCTCATCGTTTGAATTCATATGCAGTAGATCCTAATGTTTATAAAAAAGTAGCACAAATTAAAAACTTAACGGGCATTGCTATAGTATCTACAAAACAAGTCGCATTAAATAATGCTGAAATTGAAAGATTATTTATAACTATTCCTTTTGAAACTTTTAATACCTTAGATGAAGCTACGCATTGGGCAAGCACAATACTTCATTGATTTCATTAACCTTCTTCTTTATTACCTTCTTCAACTTGTGGCTGTTCTGGTTGTTTAAATAAATCTAAATAGGCATCTCCTAAAAACTCAATCACATGACTTGCTATTAAACTTTGGTAACCAAAATTTTCTAGTGCAATGTCTGCAGATTTACCATGTAAATATGTGCCAAAAATACATGCGTTTAAAGGGTTATAACCTTGTGCAATTAATCCAGTAATGATACCTGTTAGTACATCCCCTGTTCCGGCTGTTGCCAAACCTGGATTACCTGTAGAGTTTATATACAGTCTATCTTTAGTAACTGTAATCGTATGTGCACCTTTAATAAGGATTATAATCTTATGTTTTTTAGCTAATGCTTTTGTTTTTTCTAATTTATCAAAATCATCTGTCCAAGTTCCTATTAGCTCTTTTAATTCACCTATGTGCGGTGTTAAAATAGTATGTTCTGGCAATTGTTTTAATAACGATTTATGTTTTGATAAGATATTAATTCCGTCAGCATCAATGACTAAAGGCGTTTTATTTGTTTTCAAAAATGCTTTAAATGTATCTATAGTTTTTTTATTGAGTCCTACTCCTATCCCAAAACTTATAACTGTAGGTTCAATATCAAATTTAATTGCACTAATAATCTCTTCATCAGTATCCGTAATTACCATTGCTTCTGGAAAAGCAGATTGTAAAACAGTATACCCACATCTAGGTACATAAGCCGTTACTAATCCAGAACCTACAGATAAGGCAGATCTACTCGCTAGTAGTGCTGCTCCTATTTTGCCATAACTCCCACCAATAACTAAGCTATGGCCATAATCACCTTTATGAGCAAATTTTTCTCTGGGTTTATAAAGTTGAAGTACTTCTAACTTACCCATAACTTCAGCTTCAGCAATAGTAGTATGTTGGTATTCTAAATCTGCTCCAACATCTATAGCTTCCCATTGCACTGTGTATTTAGCTGTTTCTGGTAAAAAGAATACTAATTTGGGAACACCAAAACTTAAGGTATATCCAGCAGAAACAACAGCATTTTCATTTTCTGGGGCTTTATCTAAAAATAATCCTGACGGAATATCAATAGACACCGTATAGGCTTTAGAGTCTTTAAAATGTTGAAATAATGAAATTATCCAATCGTCAATAGGCCTATTGAGTCCAATTCCAAAAACAGCATCAATAATAATATCGTCACTTCCTATTTCTGGGAAATCTTCTTTACAAATTAATAGTATAGGCCAATCTTTTGTGACATTTTTTATGCGATCATAATTAATTAAAAAATCTTTTGAACGCTTATCACTACAATTTGCTATATAGGTAATTACATTATAACCATGTGTTATTAAATGTCTAGCCAACACTAAACCACTTCCACCATTATTACCAATACCACAAAATACATGCACAGGAACTTGAGCACCTTGCATACGTGTGTGTAACCAGTTAAATACTTGGGTTCCTCCACGCTCCATTAAATCGTTAAAAGTAATGCCTTGACGTTTAGAAATAGCATCTATACCATCGTAAATTTGTTGTTTAGAAAATACTTTCATTTAAAAGCTTAAGTGATAATTAATCTAAGTTAGGTAAATTAAAAGTATTTAAAACACTAGATTCTTTCATTAATGCTTCAATATCTTCTGATTTACGAGGAGCTTCTCCCGATAAATTAACTGGTCCATCATTAGTAATTAAAATATCATCTTCAATACGCACTGCAATTCCCCACCATTTTTCATCACAAGGGCTTCCTTCAGGAATATAAATTCCAGGTTCTACGGTAATCACCATATTGGCTTCATATTCTTGAAACAATCCTGGATCGTGTACATCTAAGCCTAAATAATGCGAAGTACCATGAGGAAAATAACGTCTTACTTCATTAGCATTTTCAATAATTCCTAGTTTTAACAATCCTTCAGTTAATACTTTTGACGCAGCTGTACCAGGAGCACTAAAAGGTTGTCCTACTTTTGAAGCAGCTATACCTGCTTCTTGAGCATCATAAACTAAATCATATATTAATTTTTGTTCTTCATTAAATTTTCCATTAGCAGGAATAGTACGTGTTACATCTGCTGAATACCCATGATACTCTGCTCCTAAGTCCATCAATACTAAATCATTATTAAGCTTTTGTTTATTATTTTCTACGTAATGTAATACACATCCATTTTCTCCTGCACCAACAATGGATGGATATCCTTCATACTCACTTCCGTATTTCTTATAAATATATTCATGAATACCTTGTACTTCAGATTCAGACATATTAACATGCATAGCTTTCATAATTTCACGCTGACCTATTGCAGAAATTCGTACCGCTTTAGTTAATAACTTCATTTCTGCTTCAGTTTTAACTTGCCTTAAGCCAGCCATTAATGTAGATAATGTTCGTGTATCTAAATTATTTTTAGGTTTAATATTAATAGCTTGCTGCTTTAATTCTAGGCGTAATTTAGTATCTTCTGAATTAGCATAATCATTAATAATTTTATCTTTCTTCAATTCTGGGTTTCTTACTAAAACACGTTCTATTGTTTGCGCTACATTAGCACTATTTTCAACATTAGTAGTCTTAATTAGTTGATAAATTTGATCTTTTATAGGGCTGTCCAGATCATTTTCATCAAAACCAATTTGTTCTTTAAACGTTTCTACCAAACTATATAAATCAACATCATTACGTTTTGAATCTCTATAATCATTTTGAAAATCATTAAACATCACTTTATTAAATTTTTCATAAGCAATTCCAGAATCTCTAAATTCACTTCCATTAAATGCCATTTCAAAACCTAATTGCTCTTTTGCACCTTTTGCACCTAAACGACGCCCTGTCCATTGTTCTGCTCTAGCATTTCTCTCTTGAACATATAACATTTCATTAAAAGAGTTTCCTTTTGTGTTGGTTTGGTTTTCAGAAAAAATTACTAGCACTGAGTGAGGCTCTTTATATCCTGTTAAATAATAAAAATTTGGGTCTTGATGATATACATAATCAACATCATTAGCACGATTACGCACTGGATTAGCAAAAAATACAGCTACACTATTTTTTGGCATTTTATTACGTAATGCTTCACGACGTTCTTTATGAAATTCTTTGGTTAAGTAATCTTCTGGAATTTCGCTTTGAGCAACTATAATTATTGTGAAAAATAATGTAAAAATAAAGATAATTTGACGTTTCATGTCTTAAAAATTTTAAAGGCTTCAAATTACGGAATATTACATAACAAAAATTAATTTTTAACAGAAGTTTTATAAAACAATTCAAGTAAAATTTATGTAGTTTTGTTTTATTATAAATGAGCTAATTAAACGTTGTTTCACAAAGCAATAATAAATATAAATACATGAAAAATACAGCATTGACAACAACTCATGAAGCACTTAATGCAAAAATGGTTCCTTTTGCAGGTTATAATATGCCTGTTCAATATGAAGGTGTTAACATTGAACATGAAACGGTACGTAAAGCCGTTGGTGTTTTTGATGTATCGCACATGGGTGAATTTCTAATTGAAGGCCCACGTGCTCTAGATTTAATACAAAGTGTTAGTAGTAATGATGCTACTAAATTAACTATTGGTAAAGCGCAATATAGTTGTTTACCAAATGATGATGGAGGTATTGTAGATGATTTAATTATTTATAAACTTAAAGAAGAAACTTATTTATTAGTGGTTAATGCTAGTAATATTGAAAAAGATTGGAATTGGATTCAATCTAAAATTCACTATTAGCTATTCAAGGTCCTAAAGCAGTAGAAGCTATGCAATCATTAACAAGTCATGATTTATCAGGCATTAAATTTTATAATTTTGTAGTTGGTGATTTTGCAGGTATAGATAATGTGATTATTTCTGCAACTGGGTATACTGGTAGTGGTGGTTTTGAAATATATTGTAAAAATAGTGAGGTAAAACAAGTTTGGGATAATGTATTTAAAGCTGGGGCAGATTTTGGTATCAAACCTATAGGTTTAGCTGCTAGAGATACCTTACGATTAGAAATGGGATATTGCCTTTACGGAAATGATATTAATGATACTACATCACCATTTGAAGCTGGTTTAGGCTGGGTAACTAAATTCACTAAAACACTTACAAATAGTGAAGCCCTTGCTGCTGAAAAAGTTAGAGGCCCAGAACGCAAACTTATTGCTTTTGAAATTTCTGAACGTGGTATCCCACGTCAAGGTTATGATATTGTTGATGGTAATGGAAATAAAATAGGTGAAGTTACTTCTGGCACCATGTCACCTTCATTAGGTAAAGGTATTGGCTTAGGTTATGTACCTCCTATATTTGCTAGTATAGATAGTAAGATTAATATTCAGATTCGTAAAAATGCAGTGCTAGCTACTGTAGTAAAACTTCCTTTTTACAAAGCATAAATGAAAAATTATGAAGCGATACTAAATGACATCTATACAGTGCTCAATACTGTTGGAGATAGAGGAACTGTTGCTTCATACATTCCTGAATTAGAGACTATAGATGTTAATAAGTTTGGCATTCATTTACATTTAATAAATGGCGAAACCTATAGTAATGGCGATACTAATGAGTTGTTTTCCATTCAAAGTATCTCAAAAGTGCTGGCGTTATCAAAAGCTTTTTCATTAACAGGGAATTCTATTTGGAAACGCGTAGGTATTGAACCTTCAGGGAACCCATTTAATCATCTCTCTTTATTAGAACAAGAATATGGAACTCCTAGAAATCCTTTAATCAACTCTGGAGCCATAGTTATTTCAGATATATTAGTATCGCTTTTAAAAAATCCAAAAGAAGATTTTTTAAATTATGTTAGAATGTTAGCAGATGATGATAGTATTAATTATAATTATAAAGTTGCTCAATCTGAAAAAGAAACAGGGTTTAAAAATTTTGCAATTGCTAATCTTTTAAAATCATTTCATAATTTAGAGAATGATGTAGATACTGTTTTAGATTTCTATTTTCATAACTGTTCTATAGAGATGAATTGCAAACAACTTTCTAATGCCTTTTATATGTTTGCAAATCATGGGCAATGTTTAAAACAAAAACATCACCTCACTCCTAGTCAAATAAAACGCTTAAATGCAATTATGCTTACCTGCGGATTTTATGATGAAGCAGGAGATTTTGCGTTTGATGTTGGCTTACCCGGAAAAAGTGGTATTGGAGGTGGTATTGTGGCTTTACTTCCTAATCAATTTGTGATTACAACGTGGTCACCAGGACTTAATAAAAAAGGAAATTCATTTCTTGGCATGAAAGCTTTAGAGTTATTTACTACTAAAACAGAGCTTTCAATTTTTTAATAGAGACACTTTAATTGCACATAGATGGCAAAAGGAAAAAACAAGCATATTATTTTTGTATTAGGTGCTAGTGGTTTTATTGGCAATGCATTATATAATGAACTATGTCCTTATTTTAAAACCTATGGTACCTATTGCAGGGATAATAAAAATTTTGATAAAAACCGTCATTTTTTTCAATATAATATTGAAGAGGATGACATTTTTGAATTATTAAATATTATAAAACCAACAGTTATTATTTCTGCGCTACGCGGAAATTTTGCTGCCCAAATTATAGCTCATAAACACCTATCAGAATATAGTATTGAGCATAAAACAAAACTGATATTTTTATCGTCTGCTAATGTATTTGACGGCTATAGTAAGTACCCAAGTTATGAAAATGATACACCTTTAAGCAATAGTATATATGGTCACTTTAAAATTAAAATTGAAAACTTACTGCTTAAATTACCTAAAAAGCAAATTGCCATATTAAGATTACCCATGGTTTTTGGAAGTAAATCACCAAGGATTGAAGAGTTAAAAATTCAACTTCATGAAAAAACACCTATTGAGATTTTCCCAAATTTAATAATGAATGTCACTACAGATACAAAACTCACACAGCAAATTCATTATATGATCAATAGAAATAAATGCGGTATTTTTCATTTAGGAAGTAAAGATTTAGTACATCATGATGATTTTATAAAAGATGCCATAAAATCATTAGGAATTTATAATCCAGTTTTTAAGTTAGTTTATACCACTAATGATGATCGCTATTTAGCCGTATTACCAAAAGAAAATCATTTGCCAAAACATTTACAAATTTACAGTCAAGATATTTTAACAGAATTAAAAGTTTAAGTCATTAATCTTCATAAAATTTATTTAAATTTATATAGAAGGATAAAAACACAAGGTTATGGATAAATTAAGTGAAGTAAATATTGAAAAAAAGATGTTGCAATTTCCAGATTGGGACTATTATGATGATGCTATACATTCAGAATTTGAATTCGAAAATTTCAAAGATTGTTTTAGCGCTATGAGTAGAATAGCATTTGAGTGCGAAGCCTTAAATCACCATCCTAATTGGTCTAATGTATATAATGTGCTCACCATATCAATATCTACCCATGATGCTGGTGGAGTTACTGAAAAAGATTTTAAACTCGCTGAAGCTATAGAAGCTATTGTAGAACCAGAAGACGAGTAGTATTTTTAAATTTCGTTTTAAAGGATTTTAGTAACTCAACAATTTTATTAAATTTGCGAGAATCAATAAAAATTTAAGATATCTACTACGGT
>CAZECB010000100.1:0-5046 GCA_964510745.1 uncultured Flavobacteriaceae bacterium
AATAAATTGAATTAATAATTTTTAGGAATTAAATCTGAAGATAAGGCTAATAAGTCGCTAAACTTAGAGCGGTTTCTCTTTAAAATATCAAAAATACTATCTGCTACTGTTTTTGCTTGCTCTTCTGTTTTTACAGTTTCTGGGTCTTGACCTTGTCCCGGTACAAAAGGAATTAAAATATGACGTATTTTCACAGAGTCTGGCAGTTGTTTATTTGCTACTAACTTTGCAATTTTAAACATCCCATTATCCTTATATGGTCCGTAAGTTTCGCCTTCATTTAATTTAGAAATACTATCTGAAGCAATTCCTAATTGGTTCTTATAAAGAAAAGTATCATTAAAGTTGGTTGCAGAGTTATTAGCAACTAAAAATCCTGAATGGTCATCTGTAGTTTTAAATTCTTCGTTTAAAGCAACTAAACCATTTTTAATATTAGTTTCATCTTCTAAAGACGCTATTTCTCTAAAAACAACATAAGATAAATCTCTAGAATTTTCTACTTCATATTTACTTTTATTATCATTAATGTAACTAGCAATATCAGATTTTGTTACTGTAATTGTACTATCTGGAATTGATGTATAAGGGATTTGAACAAATTTCACATCTACTTGATCATTTGCTAATTTGTGATCTAAAGCACCTTCTGTAAGTGTTCCTGATAATCCAGATCTAACCATATTAAAATAGTTTTCTTGAATTCCTGAAGTTGCAATACCATTTTCATAAGTGTTTACCCAGATTTGGTAATTTATTTGTTGTCCTCCTAAAAAGCTAGTTTCTGGAGAAATAGCTTTTAAGTTCGCTATAAACTCATTTAATTTATTTTCATCAAAAAGTCCAGCTTCATTTTTAAATTCTTCAAAAGTTCCTAAATTTTGTTCTAGTAAGCTTCTCATTTGATCTCTCTCAACTGCAAGTCCAAGCTTATCATATTCAGATTTCATGATGACACTACGTAACTCTTGATCCCAAACCTGGTTCATTGCTTGAGTTACAGAACCTCCTCTAAATCGTTGTTGTGCATTGGTTACTTTCTGCATAAAATCTAAACGATCTATATCTTCTCCATTAACAGTCGCTATTACGTCTTGTGATTTACTTGAAAATCCGTCTGAGTTTCTAAACAAATCTGCTAATACAAATGAAAACAATGCCATTGCAATAATTAGTATTAAAAATAGTGAACGTTGTCTGATTTTATTTAAAATTGCCATTTTATTAATTTTTGTAAATATAGTGGGCGAAAATACCATTTTATAAGTAATTATAAAAGCAGTTTGACGCATTAATTTATGAATTGAAGGAAATTTATTCGGCTTCCAATATTTCTAGAGAAACCACATCTATTTTTGTAGTAGAAGCCACAATAATAGTAAATAGAAAATTATCTATTTTCACTTCTTCATTCTCTTCTGGGATTTCTTCTGTTATGTTAACAATTAATCCACCTAAAGTTTCATAATTTTCACTTTCTGGAAGATTTAGTTTATACGTTTCATTAAGGTAATCTACCTCTATTCGTGCTGAAAAATTAAATGTTGTTTCACTTAACTTCTCTTCTAGTAATTCTATAGAATCATGTTCATCCTCAATTTCACCAAAAAGTTCTTCTACAATATCTTCAACAGTCATAATACCAGAAGTTCCTCCATATTCATCTAAAACGATAGCTACACTTTTTCGCTTTTTAGTTAATACATTTAGCACATCTTTTGCAAACATAGTTTCTGGAACAAACTCTATGGGCTTAATAACAGATTTTATCGTTTTTGGTTTTTTAAACAAATCGAATAAATGTACGTATCCTAAAATATCGTCTATTGATGTTTTATATACGATTGCTTTTGAATATCCTGTAGCAGTAAATAATTCTTTTAATTCTTTTATAGAATCGTGAATTTCAACAGCAACTACTTCTGTTCTTGGCACCATGACTTCTCTAGCTTTTACATCTGAAAACTCTAAGGCATTTTGAAAAATTTGAATCTCACTATCCATTTCATCATGCTCCTCAACAGACTCCATTTGCTCACTAATATAATTACCAAGTTCTAACTTTGTAAATGCTAACTGCACTTGATCTCCTTGAGTTTTAAAAAGGTACTTTAATACTAAATCTGAAATCCAAATTACAAAGTCTGAAACCAAAGAAAATAAAACATAGAAGATATAAGCTGGTATTGCAAACACTTTGAGTAATAAGTTTGCGTAAATTTGAAAGAATACTTTAGGTAAAAACTCTGCGGTAATTAAAATAACTAATGTAGAGATTATAGTCTGTGTTAGTAAACTTAAATCTGTAAGTAAATAATTAACAAACGAATTTGATAAGGTTAGTGATTTAAACCAATTCACTAAAACCTCACCCATATAAAATCCATAAACTACCAATGCTATGTTATTTCCAATGAGCATCGTTGCTATAAATTTTGATGGCTTTCTGGTAAGTCTGCTAAGGATTTTTGCTAAAAAACCACTTTGTTTTTTCTCTATTTCAATATGGATTTTATTAGACGATACGTAAGCTATTTCCATTCCTGAAAAAAATGCCGATAATAACAAGGATACAATTATGATAATAGTATAAGAACTCATTTTTAAAGCTTACCTCTATCTCTAAATCTGTTTGCATATTTACGTCTAAAGAAAAACATAAATATTGCTATCACAGCAAAAACTAAAGAAATATATGCTCTATCACGTTCTCCTCCCCATTTACTAATGGCATCATAGATAAATAAAACTGCAAAAATTAGATAGGCATATTGTAAAAATTGTAATAATTTCATTCTTTTTTATTCTGATTTATAACAGTTGTAAAGATAAGGATTATTCATCTGCATCAACATAACCTGATCCAGAGAAATCTAAAACATATGGTGTGTCAAAATCTTTATCTGAGTCAAAAGCTGACCCTGTACCTTGTTCCCCATCCTTTGATGTATAATTAACACGATAGTTGGTAAACACCCATTCTCTATTTTGATCATAGAATAATTGTTCTGTTTTTAGCACACTATTTTCTGCAGAAGTATACACAACATTGCCACGTAAATCAACAATTCCTGTTTTTTGATACACTATAGCGTAATCTGCTATGACATTACTTTTTTCACCTTCGTCATCAAACAAATCTAAATCAATACCATCTGGAAATTCAAAAAATGGAAACTCACGATTTGAATAATCTAACATTTTTGGAGTCTTTAAATTAGATTTCACAATACCTATATTGGTGTATTTGCCATTAGCATTCTCCATAATCCCTAAAGGGTTGCTCGACTTAACACTTAAGTTTTGAATAGCTTTTGAGTTATCTTTACATGAAAAAAACATGGTCACAGTAAAAACTGTGACCATAGTATATCTAATATGCGCTTTTTTTATTTTCATTAAAGGTTTGGTACTTTTACACTTCTCCCAACCCAGCATTTAAAAGTAATTGTTTTACCCTGCATACTTGCAGTAAATATTTCACTTTTGGTTGGTGCTAAAGCACTCCAGTTTGCAATACTCTTATCTACTGATTTCTTAATATTCCCATCTACTCTAGCCCCTTTTCTAGCTTCACGTATTGCTAACCAATACGTTGATTTTTTTTCAAATAAATTATCGCCACAATTATTTGCACTAGCTACATACATTTGTGCTATAGCTAAATGTGCTCTTCCTAATGATGGGTTTGCTTTTAATGCTCTATTGTAATATGTTCTTGCTTGACTATACTTACGAGCTTTTTTAAATTTAGATGCAATTCTGTTTAATATTTTAGCTTTTTCATAGCCATCACTTTCTAGGCTAATAGCTTGGTTATAATATTTCAGTGCGCCTGCAGCATCTCCACCTTTATCTTTTAATATTCCTAAATAATATGCTGTACCTGCATCTGGTTCTATCTTATTTTTTTGCTCTACTAATTTTACAAACAAATTACTATCTAAACACTCTTTAGCTCCTAATCTGTTAATTGCTCTTTGTAACCAAAGTCCATCTGTTTTGTTTTGTTCATAATTTCTTTCAAATAGAGGAATTAAGTTTTCACAATTAGCTCTATCTCCTAAATCTCTATCCATTCCACCAGAAATCTGATCATATCCTTTTAGAAAGGTTATGTAATTTCTTAATTTACTTTTATCTTTTCTAGATAATTTATCTGTTGCATTTTCATCTTCTGCAGAAATCCCTTTTTCAGCATTAAATTTATTTAGTTTATTTGTATAGCTTTTTACTTCAGATTCTACTTTTTCTGAAACTTCGTCATACTTTGTGAATAATTTTTCTGCAGGCAATACTTTTTCATCATATAACTTCACTGCTAACTTAAAGTATGTATATAAACTCTTAGGATTAGTAAACGTTTTTAGGTCAGTTTTGTAAGCATTGTCAAAATTATTATAGAGTTCTTGATTTGTTTTATTTAACACATCATTATTATCATAAAGCAACTGTGCTGCTTTAGCTTTATATTGCCCCTTAGGAGTTTTACTAGCAAAGTGAACCGTTCTTGTTTCCCAAAGTTTAATTAACTCATTTACAAAAACTGCTTTTTGTGATCCTGATGCTTTTTTAATTTTAGCTTTTAAGATTTTCTCTCCATTTTGATACGTAGCTAAACTATATTTAGGATTTCTCTGTAATAACTCATTTAAATATTTGTAAGCTTCATCAAACCTTTTATTCTTTGTATTTTCATCAATCTGAGATAGTGTCAATAAGTCTTCTTGACCTGGCTCTTGGGCAAGAGCAAAATTAAAAGTTATAAATGTAATTAGTATAAATGTAATTTTCTTCATCATGATTGTTATTAGTTATTCTTTGATTTTATTAGTTAAATTTCCTCTTACTAAACCATCTAGCATTTAGTGATAAACTTAGTCTGATATTTATAAAATTTTCTTGAACTAAGTTTTGATCTGTTGTTCCTCTTTGGCCAAGCTCCACACCTATATTAGCATTTGAAACTGCCCCTAAAGGACCTACAGGTAACCCTACACCAAAAGATATGCCAAACTCATCAATGGACTCATTACTTACAACCAA
>CAZECB010000100.1:5056-7037 GCA_964510745.1 uncultured Flavobacteriaceae bacterium
AGCCTGTTCTTTCATAATTGAAACCAGCCCTATAAACCACACGTTTCCAATAATTAAAAGAATCATATCTTGGAATATAAAATCCTCCCAATGCAATAGTAGTCCCATCTTCAAAAGAGGCATTATCTATTGTAAATGTTCTATTAGAGAAATTACTTGTTTTTACCATTGTGTATTCTGCACCAGCAAACCACTTTCTTGGGCTTCCTATACCTAATCCTAATGATGTTTTTGATGGTAATGTTAAATCTGTTTCTCTAAGTCCTTGAGCATCTAAATCAACTTCAATGGTATTTGAAACAATTTCACTACCATTTACTAATACATCTATAGAAGCTAATTCTCTTTCATTATCAGATGTCAAATCTGATTCAGGAGAAAATGTAAACGATGATGTTAATTGTAATCTTTTTGTTATCATGGGGGTATAAGTAACTCCAAAATTATAATTAAACCCTGTTAATTGTGAGGTGTTAATCTCTCTACTTTGCCTTTGTAAAAGTGTCCCTTCGTCGTCAAATAAAAAGGCTATAGCATTATTAGTTATATCTCCAAAATTATAATTCAAATTTACTCCTACATTCAAGTTTTTAGAAATATGATACCCAATACCAACAAAGGTTCTATTAACTCCTCCTTCTCCAGAAAATCTATTTTCTAAAAATCCAGCATCATTATTAGATTCTAATTCATACCCCACAGAAGTAAATGGCAATAATCCAAAACCGACTCCAAATTTACCGACAGGAAATGAAAATCCTAAATAATCAAAAGTTGATGTACTGGTATTAAAATCATTTGATTGGCTTTCTAAATTTACATTAGAAGAAGATCCTCCAACAGTAAATTTAATAGGTCTGCTTTTACCTTCATATCCATTAAACTTTAGGTTTTCACTAGTATAAGATGCTGGATTACGAAAATTAAAGTGAATACTATCTGTATAAATGCTCAACCCTCCCATACTCCTGTTTTCTGCGGTACCTTCAAAATTTAAACTTCCTAAACCAAAAAAAGAATATGGAGACACTGAGCCTGTTTGCTGCGCATGTATATTAAACGCCAAAAGCGTTGTGAAAACTAAAATAAATCTTTTAATCATTTGATTGAATTATATTCTAAAATATAGTTTAAACCTTCTAAAAGAAAACTAGAATTGGCAAATATGGTATTTTTTAATTGCTTTGACAAGAAATCCATATCTCCTCCTGTTAAAATAACTGTTAAATCTTTATATTCTTTTTCATATTCTTTAACAATTCCTACAATTTCCATAACGACACCATTTACAACTCCAGAATGTATAGAGTATTCAGTAGATTTTCCTATAATATTTTTAGGAGCTTTAGGAGATAATAACGGAAGATTTGCTGTTAAATTATGCAGTGATCGATATCTTAAATGTAATCCAGGAGATATTGCTCCTCCTAAATAAATACTTTTTTTAGTTATAAAATCAAAGGTAATACAAGTACCAGTATCAATTATTAGTGCATTTTTATTTGGATATTTATTTATTGCAGCGCTAACTAAAGCAATTCTATCTACTCCTAAAGTTTTTGGAGTTCCATATTGATTCTCGAAAGGGATTTTTGTTTCTGAAGTTAATATCAATAAATCAATATGCTTTTCAATATAATCGAGGATAGTGTCACTTAATTTCCCTACGGAAGAGATGACACCTTTATTAATATTTTTAAATGATTTTAATATACCATTAAATTCTTCTAAAAGATGCTTGGTAGTTACCACTCGTTTTTCAATTAACTTTTTTTCTTGAAAAACAGCGAGTTTTACATTGGTATTTCCTATATCTATAATTAAATTCATTCTTTATTTTAAGGCTGCAAATTTACAAAATCATTTTTTATAAATTTTCTTTTGGCGAATCGTAAAAATGAATATATATTTGCATCCGCTTTGGCAAGGTACCTTAGCTCAGTTGGTAGAGCAACGGACTGAAAATCCGTGTGTCCCTGGT
>CAZECB010000101.1:0-392 GCA_964510745.1 uncultured Flavobacteriaceae bacterium
TTTCTAGAGCTATTATTAGGGCAACAAATGGTTCAAGGAGACTTTTTTTAGTTCGAGGTGATAATACGGTATTTCAGAATTTAATTATGAGAGGTGTTCAAGGCTCTCGCGATCCTCATCAAGCTATTTTTGCAGGGAATGTTAAAAATTTAAGAGTAACAAATTGTTTAATTGAAGACTTTGGAATTGGAGTAATTTCTAGGCAAAATGTAGACAGATTGGAAGGATGGAGAATTAATAGATGTGTATTTAGAAATATTAGTTTAAGAAATTTTGCAATTAATAGAACAGGCGACGGAAGTTCTACTGCAGTGGCAGGCAGGTTCATGATAACAAATAATACTTTTGAAAAAACATTTTTTATTGGGTTGTGAAGGAAGAGAAGAGAAGTA
>CAZECB010000101.1:402-7023 GCA_964510745.1 uncultured Flavobacteriaceae bacterium
TAGTTCTGATATTTTTAGCTCGGAAACAAGAGGGATATCTATTGATGGAGGTAACAGAGGAATATCTGTTTTTGATTGTAGAAATAGTGTTATTTCGGGAAATACTTTTCGAAATGTAAGTTTAGCTTTTTCGAGAGTACGAAATGTTATTGTAAATGGGAGTAATAGATTTATTGCAGATTTACCACTTCAAGATGAATTATTACATATTGAAGAGCTTTGTAATAATATTGAAATAACAGGAAATACTTTTGATCATCGACTTGATAATCCAAATTTTTCTATGATTGATATGAACGGGAGTAATGATATAGATATTCGTAGTAATACTGCGATTGGATTGCCAGAACATTTTGTAAGAGCTACCCGGTATAATAATCGGATTAATATAGTGCAAAACAATTTAAATGATGTTGTGTTGCCAAATGGAGTAGATGAAATTATTACAATAGAAGGATGTGGAGGTAATGCTATAAATATTAATAATAATAATTGGAATAATAGGTATATAGCTTTTGTGAGATTGGGGACTTATTTTTGGAATAGATTTGATGATTTAAGTTTGTTTTCTGGTCCATTAAGGCAAAGTGACATTAATAATGTAGAACCTCAATTTCGAGCATTTGTAAATATGAACTTTTATTATCGTTGTCAAAGAGGAGAAAATTGTGGGACTCCTCAATTAGGTACAGTTAGAGGGAATGATCCACGAAGAGTAAATAGAACATCAAGTATTTGTGGAAGGCAAGCTAATTTCTTTGGAAATACCAATACGCGTCCAGTGAATACTTTTCCCGCTCAAAAAGTTTTAGGTGATATAGATGAAAAAATAACTAATGTTTCATTATACCCTAATCCTGTAAATGCGCAGCATATAATTAGAGTAGATGGGGATTTGCCAGTAGATACTGTTGCGAATGTTTATGACTTTACGGGTAAATTGATTTATAATCAGACTTTAACGACTGATAAAATAATAGACTTATCAACTGTTAATAGCAAAGGAATGTTTTTAATTCAAATAGTTGATAATAATAAATCAGAAGTGATATTTGCGGATAAATTAATTGTACAAAATTAGAAATTTAGTCAAATAATATATACTTCACCTCAGGAGGAGTTTTTATTGATAAAAAAAGCGTCTCAATATTTATTTAATTGAGACGCTTTATTGATTTGTTTGAAAAAGACTATTTAGAAGCAACAACAGTTACTTTAATTCCTACATTATCTTTAATTAAATAATCACCAAGTTTTGCAGGATCAGTGAATTTTCCAGAGCTATAATTAACTCCAAAATCAGTTCTGTCAATGGAAAATTGTTCACTAACTATAGTTACCGTGTTTTCTTTGATAGTAATATTTGCAGGAAATTCAACACTTTTCTTAACTCCTTTAATAGTTAAATTACCTGTAATTACATTTTTACCATTAGCTTGTTTCACATTTGTTATTTGGAAAGCGGCACTTGGATATTTAGCTACATCAAAAAAGTCATCAGCTTTTAAATGACCAATTAATTTTGCATTTTTTTCACTTTCAGCAGGAAGGTCTAAACATTTGATGGTATTTATGTCAAAAATAAAATTTCCCCCTACTAATTTAGTGTCTTTTACATTTAGTACTCCCGCGGATGCATTAATAGTACCGTTGTGTCCGCCAACTATTTTCTTACCTTCCCAAGAAATCATAGTTTGCTCAGGGATAGCTTTATATGTTTTTTCGGTAATAACGGTTTTTATAGCATTGACATCAGCTATTTTGGTTTCAGTTTTGGCTTTGTCATTTTTACAGGATATCATTCCTAAGCTGAGCACAGCTAATGAAATAGCTTTAATTACAATATTTTTCATGATATAATTTGTTTGAATTTTATTTCTAATAAAAGTATTTATTTTTTATAGATGTATTGTTATAAAATAGAAATATAATCACTCTGTGATTACTTTTTTATGCTTTAAAGGGTTAATTTGAGAATAAAGTAAGTTTAATTGATTTTTTTAATCTCATATTGACCAGTAAAGGCTAATTGCAACTTTTTGTAAAACTCTTCTGTTTTATAAGGTTTAGGAATTACATCGGTAATACCGTTTGTGAAAAATTCTTCTATATGGTCCTCTAAAGTTACTGCAGTTAAGGCAATAATTGGTGTTTGCATATCAAAGGATCTAATAATTTTTGATGCTTCAACACCACTAATCCCTGGCATATGTATATCCATTAATATAAGGTCAAAATTAGATTCTTGAACTTTTTTTATTGCGATATCTCCGTTGTTGGCAACACTGCATATGATTTGTTGTTTCTCGAGTATTTTTCGGGTAATTAGCTGGTTTATTTTATTGTCTTCTACAATTAAAATTCGTTTGTCTTTAAACAATTTAAAATCTATTTTTTCTAAGACTTTTTTCTTTTTAGATACTTCATTTTCTGTAACAGTATCAAAACTTAATTCAAAGAAAAAACGAGAGCCTTTTCCTAAAAGACTTTCTAGTTTTATTTCACTTCCTAAAAGTTCTAATAAATTTTTAACTATAGAAAGTCCTAAACCACTCCCGCCATACATCCTATTAATCTGTTGAGATTCTTGACTAAAATTATCAAAAATATCACCTTGTTTTTCAGGAGAAATACCAACACCTGTGTCTTCTATCTCAAAATATAGGCGAATTTTGTTTTCTTCTTTGAAATCATTAACCACATTAACATAAATTGATATAACACCATTTTTCGTAAATTTAATCGCATTTCCCACTAAATTGATTAATATTTGGGATATTTTTAAGGAATCGCCTTTTAATCTATGAGGTATATTTTCATCAAAATGAAGATTGAGTTTATTATTTCTGCCTTTTGAAGCTTTTGTTAAAGCAATTAAAACATCACTTATTCTTTTCTTTAAACTAAAAGTCGATACATCTATTGCAACCTTATTAGCTTCTAATTTGTTTAAGTCTAAAATATTATTGATTAAAGAGAGTAAATATTCTCCGGAAAAGCGGAGCGAATTTAAGTGTTCTTTTTGGTTAGGTGTAGGGTTTTCTTCAAGGAGTAAGTGTGTTAACCCTGTAACAGCATATAGAGGGGTTCGTAACTCATGAGTAATATTAGATAAAAACTGGGTTTTTATTTTGTTAGCCTTCTCAGCACGTTCTTTGGCTACAATTAGTTCAGCATTTTTTTGCTGAAGCAAGAAATTGGCTTTGGCTCTAATTTTGTTTATTTTGTATAGAGAAAAGGTAAGTAATGTAAGAATTGTAATTAGCGCTATACTAAAAAAAACAATTAAACTTCCAAAGTGAAAATTTGAGTTTTGAGGTTGAGAAATTATAGTACTCTCTAAATTTTCAGCAAAGGTGGTTGCTTTATTATTTATTGTCGGAATTCCGTTTGATAAAATTAGAATAGGTAATGCAAATAAACTTTTAATACCTCCAAAAAGCATGATAAAAAAAGCGAGTGTTTTATACATAATTCAATTAAAATTAGAGATATTGTCTAAATATAGGTAATTCTTTGATTATTTAGTGATTAAAAAGGTCAATGCTAATGAAAATAATAAGGGTTTTAATGTGATCTAAAATAGATTTAGAAATGTTTTTTTTTAAATTGCTGATACTAAAGAAATATTATTATAGGATCTTTTTTTTAGTACTTTATTGTTTCCTTTTAAAATAATTGTTTTAGAAAGAATATCAGTTATAGATATTTTTTCAAATTTAAGTTAGGTGTTTTTGTGCTTTGTAGGAAGAACGTACTAGTGCACTGCTCTCTACATGACGAAAGCCCATTTCTAAGCCTATTTTTTCGTATTTTTGAAATTGCTCAGGCACTATAAATTGCTTAACGGGTAAATGTTTTTTGCTAGGTTGTAAATATTGCCCAATAGTAAGTACATCGAGGTTTACTTTACGTAGTTCTTCCATGGTTTGTAACACCTCATCTTCACGTTCTCCTAAACCAAGCATAATTCCACTTTTTGTTCGATGTATGCCTTTTTCTTTAAGGTAGCGAAGAACTTCTAAACTTTGGTCAAATTTTGCTTGGATACGCACTTCCCTTGTTAAACGCCGTACTGTTTCCATATTGTGAGAAACCACTTCAGGAGCTTCTTTAATTATTCGATCAATATTTTTCTTTTTTCCCATGAAATCAGGAATCAAAGTTTCGAGAGTAGTATTGGGATTCATGCGACGAATTGCCTGAATGGTTTCTGCCCAAATAATCGAACCTCCATCTGCTAAATCATCCCGATCTACAGAAGTAATAACGGCATGTTTAATATTCATTAGTTTTATTGAACGCGATACCTTTTCGGGTTCAGCCCAATCTACAGTTTCGGGGCGACCTGTTTTTACACCACAAAAGCCACAGGACCTTGTGCAAATATTTCCTAATATCATAAATGTAGCAGTACCCTCACTCCAGCACTCGCCCATATTAGGGCAACTCCCAGAGGTACATATCGTGTGTAAATCGTATTTGTCGACCAAACCACGTAATTCAGTATATTTTTTACCAGTAGGTAACTTTACACGAAGCCATTTAGGCTTTTTTGTACGTTCAGTTTGAGTTAATATTTCTGTACTCATAACAAGGGTTTGGGCAAATTTACGAATTTTAAAATCAGTATTTATTAGTACGATAATACTATAAATTGTATAACCATGTTTATTAATCAAAAAACGAGCCTTAGAAATAAAGCTCGTTTTTTTTAATATGTTATTTTGACTGTGAGGTATTAAGAAAGCTTAGTTTTTATGATAGTAGAAATTAATTTTCCGTCAGCTTGTCCAGCTAGTTTTGCGGAGGCTTGCCCCATCACTTTACCCATATCCTTCATCCCAGAGGCACCAGTAGTAGTAATAATTTCGGTTATTATTTTTGCAACTTCGTCTTCGCTTAATTGTGCGGGTAAAAATTGCGATATTACTTCAGCTTGAGCTAATTCTGGTTCGGCTAAATCAGTTCTACCTTGTTCAGTGAAAATTGTAGCACTGTCTTTACGTTGTTTTACTAATTTTTGAAGCAATTTTAATTCTTGATCCTCACTAAGTTCTTCTTTAGCTCCAGATTCAGTTTGTGCTAATAAAACAGCAGCTTTAATTGCTCTTAAGGAGGTTAGTGTATTTTGGTCTTTAGCTTTCATTGCCGCTTTCATAGCAGGCATTATTTTACTGGATAAGCTCATTTTTTATTTCTTTTTTCCTCAAGTTAATTGAGGTTTAATTTTGTGTGTTTAAATTCAAAGTTAGTTTATCAACTGATTAGTCAACATTATCGTGTAAAAAAGAATTACGTTTTCGTAACTGCAAATCATCATTACTGTCGGTGCTTAATGTGGTTCGTGAAATATTAGACTCATTATTATTAGGTTCGTCAATATTTACTCCAGCTCGTTTATAAGCGGGTTGTTTTTCGATTTCGTCTATGTTGGAGTTGGTATTTTTGAATTTGTAATTAAATTCTTTCATACGCGCACGACGTTCAGATACTCTAGATCGTAAAGCTTCTGAAATAGGTTGGTTTATGGGGTCAAGGTTTTCTGTTGGAGGTATCTCAATAGAATCGCTCTCAGTTTCTGGTTTTTCTTTTAATTCAAAAGCAATTTCAGTATTTGTAACGGTTTCTTTTTGATAAGCGCTATCAGTATTAGAGTCTTCTAACTGATGAACCACTATAGGGTCATTTTCTGAATTAGTATATATTGGTTCAGGCGAAACTTCAATTTCATCAATTACCTCAATATCTTTAGGGTTGGGATTTATGGGGAAATCAAAAGTTAGACTCATTTGATTTTGATCCTCTTCAATGTTTAAGTTTTCTGGTGTGTTTTCTATTGTTTCAAGTGATTTTGTTTCAAGTGGAGTTTCAATAGTAACTTCTTCAAAATCATTTACCATAATACTACTCACTTCAATATCATTAATAATTTCTTGTGTATTAATAATTATAAAGTCGTCTTCGGCAGCTTTGTTAGTAAAAGAGCTAATTTCTTCGGGTTCTATTACCTCCATATTTTGAATATATTGAGTAGTTGGCATTAATAGGGATTCAGTAATGGAAACCTCTTCTACGGCTTCAAAAAGATCATGACGAATAACTTCCTCTTTTTCTTCTTTAACCTTTGGTGTTGATAGGGTGGGAGGAGTTATTTTTTCAGTTGGAATTGCTTTTGGTGGAGTTATTAAAGTGCTGGTGTTTTTAGTCGATAATTCTTGCTCTGCTTTTTGATCATCACTTAATGAGTGGATAATTTTTTTAGTCTCAATATTGGTAATTTCATTTTGCTGATCTGCATCAAAACCAGTAGCAATAATGGTTACAGAAATGGCACTGTCTAAACTTTCATCTTCACCAACCCCCATAATGATATTGGCACTATATCCAGCCTCTTGCTGTATATAGTCATTAATTTCACCAATCTCATCAATGGTAATTTCTTCTTTCCCTGAAACAATTAATAATAGTACATTTTTAGCTCCAGTAATTTTGTTGTCGTTTAATAAAGGGGAGTCTAAAGCCTTTGTAATGGCATCTTGAGCACGATTGGCGCCAGAGGCATTTGCCGACCCCATAATAGCGGTTCCACTATTGCTTAATACCGTTTTAGCATCTCTA
>CAZECB010000102.1:0-7002 GCA_964510745.1 uncultured Flavobacteriaceae bacterium
TGCATCAATAAGTCCTTCAATGGTATCAAAATATTTATATCCAAATTCTTCTTCTACTTTTTTTGCATTGGTTACATCAGCATCATAAAAGCCTACAAGCTCATATTTTTCGGATTGATTAAGAAGTTGTAAATGAATTTTTCCAAGATGACCAGCACCAAGAACACCCGCTTTTAGCATGTTTTTCTATTTTTCACAAAAATAAACTTTTTAAGGGTTTTTTGATGTGATTTTTATGATAAAATAATGCAACTACTTTATAGGAATAATAATTTTTAACTTTAAACTATTTCTCTATTTTTAGCATTGAAAAATTCAAGGCTATTGAAAGATACATTTAAACATAAAGGGTTAAGACAACAACTAGTTAATACCTTAAAAGAAAAAGGAATAACAGATGATAAGGTGCTAAATGCTATAAGTAAAATTCCGAGGCATTTATTTATGGATTCAGGATTTTTAGATCATGCATATCAAGACAAAGCATTTCCTATAGGAGCTGATCAAACGATATCTCAACCTTATACTGTAGCGTTTCAAACGGAGTTGCTTCAAATTAAAACTAATGATAAAGTATTAGAAATAGGAACAGGAAGTGGCTATCAAACAGCAGTATTGTATGATTTAGGTGCTAAAGTGTTTAGTATTGAACGTCAACAAGAATTATTTAAAAAAACGAGTAAATTTTTACCTAAATTAGGGTATTCTGCTAAAAAATTTATTTTTGGAGATGGCTATAAAGGGTTTCCTGAAGAAGCTCCTTTTGATAGTATTATAGTCACTGCCGGAGCTCCTTTTGTTCCAAAACCATTACTGGCACAATTAAAAGTAGGAGGGCGGTTAGTGATTCCTGTTGGTGATCAGGTTCAAACCATGACACTATTTATTCGTAAAGATGTTAAGGAATTTGAAAAGCAAGAATTAGGCGAATTTCGTTTTGTTCCTTTGTTAGCAGATAAAAATTAAGAGTGTAGTTTTTCAGTTGCGAGTTATTAAAATGAATTATCTAAAATTCTTTTTTACGCGATCTAAATCACGTTTATTATCCTTATCCTTTAAAGACTCACGTTTATCATACAACTTTTTACCTTTAGCGAGCGCTATACTGAGTTTGGCAAAACCTTTATCATTCATAAATAACTTTAGAGGTACAATGGTTAATCCTGTATTTTTAGCTTCTTTTTCTAACTTACGAAGCTCTTTTTTGTTTAAAAGTAGTTTGCGAGTTGCTTTTGGTAAATGATTATAATGTGTACCGTAAATATATTCTTCAATAGACATGTTTACAACAAATAGTTCGCCTTGCTCATTAAACTCACAAAAACTTTCAGTGATCGATGCTTTACTTTGACGTATAGATTTAATTTCTGTACCGCTTAAAACAATACCTGCAGTGTATTTATCGAGTATTTCATACTCAAAACGAGCTTTCTTGTTTTGTATGTTAATATTTTTTTGCACCGTCTCAAAACTACATAATTTTATTAACTCTTTTTAAATTAAAAAATGATTAGTTTTACAACTTGAAATTATAAAATTGTGCTATGAAAAAATTACTTTTAATACTTACTATTTCTTTATTCATCGCTTCTTGTGATAAAAAAGAAACCCCTAGTGCACAGTCTATTGTTGATCATGCAATTGTAGTTGCTGGAGGTGAGAAATTCAATCATTTTGATGTTGATTTTTATTTTAGAAACATAAATTATAAAGCGTTTAGAAATAACGGAAAATTTGAATTACAACGCGTAAGAAAAGATTCGGTTAATACGCTAATCGATGCCATATCTAACAACGGATTTAAACGTTTATTGAATAATAACATTTTACCTGTTGCAGATAGTATGGTGCCTCGTTATACGGCTTCAGTGAATTCTGTGCATTATTTTTCAGTATTACCATATGGGTTAAATGATGCTGCTGTGAAGAAAAATTATTTAGGAGAGGTTACTATAAAAGAAAAAACCTATAACAAAATTGAAGTGACGTTCGAACAAGAAGGTGGTGGTGAAGATTTTGAAGATGTGTTTATTTATTGGTTTAATACCAGTACACACAAGGCAGATTACATTGCATATTCTTACAATGAAGATCATGGTAAAGGGCTTCGTTTTAGAGAAGCTTATAATGAACGTATTGTTGAAGGCATTCGTTTTGTTGATTATAATAATTACAAACCAAATGATGAATCTGTACCTGTATCAGATTTAGATAAGACTTTTGAACAAGGTGAAATGAAGTTATTATCTAAAATAGAATTAGAAAAAGTTTCGGTTACGCTTTATTAATTTTATTCAATAATAATTAGCGTGTCAGAAATACTTCCGCCAGGAGCTATCGTCACTATATAAAGATTAGCATTATTACTATCATCAATATCTTTATATTTATTAACTCCAATAACTGCATTTACAAAGGCAGGAGTGGTATTACTATGCCCAACAACTAAAACTGTTTTGCCTTTTGTTTGTTTTATAAACTCAGCATCATTTAATGCTCTTGGATTGTAAAGTGTAATTTCTAAATCATTTTTTTTAGCAGTTGGTTGCGCCGTTTCTTTTGTGCGATTGTAATCTGTAGAATAAACAGCATCAAACTTGATATGTTTTAAAACAGTACTCCATTTTTCAGCTCTTTGTAATCCTTTTTTGATGAGGTTAGGATTTCTATTTGTTGCATCACTTCTATCTTTTTCAGCATGACGAATAAAATAATATATTGTAGGTTCTGACGAATTCTGTTCTTGAGAAATTACAGGGGCTACAAGTAATAGTATCAGTACAAATATTAATAATTGTCTCATCTCTAGATTTAATTTACGATTAACTTTTTCAAATATAATAACTTAATATTATTAATGTACCGCAGTTACTGTAAATCCTTGTTTACGTAATAAATTAATGACTCCATTTTCTCCTGGTAAATGACCAGCACCTACTCCAAAAAAGGTAGGCTGATCTTTAGAATACGCTTCAATTTTTGAAATCCAGTTTTTATTACGATTGTCTAATAAAATATCTTTATACTTCGCTGTACTTGCTTCTTCATCACTGTTCATTAATGCTACTAAAGCAGTAATATTTTTACTTTTATATAATGACAGCATTTGTTTTAGCATTTGTTTATCACTTTCTAAATTATCTTTTGCAGATTTTAATAAATCCTTTACTTGCTCTTCATAGGGTATAGCATCAAAAACTGCTAATTGATCTTCTATGGTTTCTAAACCAATAACCTCTTCGTTTTGCGATTTAGCAATTTCCATTAAAGAATTTTCAAAAGATTGAGAATTTGAACAATCAATCATCTTAGGGTACATAGCAGCAATAATAAAAAAAGGTTTCATTTTATTAAGAGCATCAATAGGTGCGCCTATATTATTTTGAGTAAATGTATTTAATAATTTATAATCTTCTTCACTTACCATTTCTTTAATAAGCTTACCATTGTTCATAAATATTCCTGTTCCCATTTTTGCTTGCATATTAGAGTCATCCATATCTACTTCAAGAGCTAATTGAGAAGTTTCGTTTAATGCTTTTTTTATGCTATCGTCTAAACTTGCATCACAAGTAATATGTATAGTGCCATATAAATAGGAAGGTTTTTCTAAATCGTTTCCAGAAATTTTCCAAAGTAAAGCGTTTTCTAATTGCTGGGCTTGGATACTAAAAATAGAAGCAATACTTAATGCTAAAAAATAGAATAATTTTTTCATAATAGATAGTTGTTTATTCATTAATGACAGATAGAGGTTATTTGTTACAACAAATTTTTATATTTATCTAAAATTATTTTTTAATGAAATCAAACTTGAAGAAAGATACTAAAGAATACGATTTAATCTGTGTAGGAGGCGGTATTATGAGTGCTAATTTAGCATTATTAGCTAAACTATTAAATCCAGAATTAAAAGTGTTGATTTTAGAGCGATTAGATGCTGTAGCTCAAGAAAGCTCTGCCGCTTGGAATAACGCGGGAACTGGACATTCAGCACTATGCGAACTGAATTACACACCAGAAAATGAAGACGGCACCATTAATGTTGATAAAGCATTTAAAATCTGTAATCAATATGAAGTATCAAAACAGTTTTGGACCTATTTAAAAAATAAGGAATTAATAAAAGATGCAAGCACATTCGTAAATAAAGTACCGCATCATAGTTGGGTATTTGGGAAAGAGAATGCAGACTATCTTGAAAAACGCTTTCATGCACTTAAAAATCATTTTATGTTTGAAAGTATGGAGTTTACTAAAAGTGTTCATAAAATGAAAGAGTGGTTTCCTTTGATCATAAAAGATAGAGAAGATGATGTTATGGCTGCAACCCGAATAGAACGTGGTACAGAAGTCAACTACGGAGAATTGACTAAGCAGTTGTTTTCTATTTTAGAAGCTGAATTTGACACACCAATAAAATGTAATCAAGATGTTTTAGATATTGATCCAGATGATAATCTAGATTGGTCTGTAAAAGTAAAAGACACGGTAACAGATGAAGTGAGTTATTTAGATGCAGAACATGTTTTTATTGGTGCTGGAGGTGGAAGTATTTTGCTATTACAAAAAGTAGAAATAGATGAAAAAGAAGGGTATGGTGGTTTTCCTGTAAGTGGAGAATGGTTAGTTTGTAAAAATGAAACGATTATAAAACAACATGATGCTAAGGTTTACAGTAAGGCTGGTATTGGCGATCCACCAATGTCAACACCACATTTGGACACCCGCTATATAGATGGAAAGCGCGAATTGTTGTTTGGTCCTTTTGCAGGATTTAGCCCTAAATTTTTAAAAGAAGGCTCTAACTTAGATCTTTTTAAGTCTATTAAATTTGATAACATACCATCTATGTTAGGAGCGTTTTGGCATAACTTACCATTAACTAAATATTTGGTAGAACAAGTGGTGATGTCTCATAGTGATCGGATGGATGCCTTGCGAAAATTTGTAAAAGATGCTAAAGATGAAGATTGGGAAATTATGCATGCAGGACAACGCGTACAAATTATTAAAAAAGATGAATACGAAGGAGGGAAATTACAATTTGGAACCGAAGTCATTAATAGTAAAAATGGAAGTATTACGTGTTTATTAGGAGCATCTCCTGGTGCATCAACAGCAACTCATATTATGTTAGAAGTTTTAGAAAAAGCATTTCCAGAGATAATTGAGGCTAATAAAGAACGCTTAAAAGAGATTGTACCAACTTGGAAAGATTTAAATGAAACTTTATTTAAAGAAAGCTTAGAAAAATCTAAACAAGCATTGAATGTATAAAAAAAACAGCGGTAACCTCTATCTTAAGATTTCCGCTGTTTTTCAAATTAACTATTAATCAATTGTTTAAAATTCTTCTGTAACTAAGTTATTTTGATTTCTAAATACGAGTTCATCATCAAAGGCATCTAAAAGAATGATACTGTCTGTTGTTATTGTCCCAGCAAGTAATTCTTTACTTAATGCGTTTAAGACTCGTTTTTGTATCACACGTTTTACTGGTCTAGCACCATATTCTGGCTCATAACCTTTATCTGCAAGATATGCAATGGCTTGTTCAGTAGCATCAAAAGTAATACCTTGTTGTGCAATCATTTTAGTAATGCTTTTGATCTGTAATTCAACAATAGCTTCAATATTTTTTCTGTTTAAAGGTGTAAACATTACAATATCATCAATTCTGTTTAAAAACTCAGGGCGTACATTCTGTTTTAATACGCTTAATACATCTATTTTTGCGAATTTTGTAGCAGTATCAATATCTTTTAATGTTTCAAAACGCTCTTTAATGATATCACTTCCTATATTAGAAGTCATAATAATAATGGTATTTTTAAAATCTGCAATACGTCCTTTATTATCTGTTAGTCTACCTTCATCTAGTACTTGTAACAGAATATTAAATGTGTCTGGGTGCGCTTTTTCAATTTCATCTAACAATACTACAGAATATGGTTTTCTACGTACCGCTTCAGTGAGTTGACCACCTTCATCATAACCAACATAACCAGGAGGCGCTCCTACTAATCTGCTTACTGAATGACGTTCTTGATATTCACTCATATCAATACGAGTCATTGCATTATCGTCATCAAATAGATATTCAGCTAAAGCTTTAGCTAGTTCAGTTTTGCCTACTCCAGTAGTTCCTAAAAATAAAAACGAACCGATGGGCTTATTAGGATTTTGTAAACCAGCTCTACTAAGCCTTACAGCATCACTAACTGCTATAATGGCTTCTTCTTGACCAACTACGCGTTTATGTAATTCAAGCTCAAGTTTTAAAAGCTTTTCGCGTTCACTTTGTATCATTTTGGTTACAGGGATCCCCGTCCATTTAGCAACAACTTCAGCAATATCATCATAAGTAACTTCTTCTTTTATTAGTGTATCTTGTTGTTCTAATAATTGTTTTTGAAATGTTTCAAGCTGCTCTTGTGCATCTTTAATTTTTCCATATCTAAGCTCTGCTACTTTACCATAATCGCCATCTCGTTCTGCACGTTCTGCTTCTAATTTATAGTTTTCAATAGCTTGTTTTGTATTTTGAATAGTATCTACAATTTCCTTTTCATTCTTCCATTTTGCATTTATAGTATTACGTTCGTCTTTAATATTAGCTAATTCAGATTGAAGTGATTTCAATTTTACTTCATCTTTTTCACGCTTAATAGCTTCAATTTCAATTTCTAATTGCATGACTTTTCTATCTAATACATCTAGTTCTTCTGGTTTAGAATTGATTTCCATTCGTAACTTAGAAGCCGCTTCATCCATTAAGTCGATGGCCTTGTCTGGTAAAAATCGATTAGTAATATAACGTTGTGATAATTCTACAGCACCAATAATAGCTTCGTCTTTTATACGTACTTTATGATGTGTTTCATAACTGCCTTTAATCCCTCTTAATATAGAAATAGCACTTTCTGTATCTGGCTCATCTACAATCACCTTTTGAAAACGACGCTCTAAAGCTTTATCTTTTTCAAAATATTTTTGATA
>CAZECB010000103.1:0-6983 GCA_964510745.1 uncultured Flavobacteriaceae bacterium
CGAAATTTACGCAAAATTCAATTTATTTTTATGCAAAATACATCAAAACAATATGATGCGGCTATATCCATATGTAGAATACTGTTTATGAATAAGATGCAGGATTATGGAAGTGCGTGGCGTATATTGCGTTTACCATCACTTACAGATCAAATTTTTATAAAAGCACAGCGTATTAGAAGCTTACAGCAAAATGATGTGAGAAAGGTAGATGAAGGTGAAGTAAGTGAGTTTATAGGTATTATTAATTATTGTATTATGGCATTGATACAAATTGATAAAGGTGTGGTTGAGCAACCAGATTTATCTGTTGCAGAGACTACAAAACTTTATGATGAAAAAGTAAGTGTTACAAAACAACTAATGTTAGATAAAAATCATGATTATGGTGAAGCGTGGCGTGAAATGCGTGTAAGTTCATTAACAGATTTAATTTTGCAGAAGTTATTACGTGTCAAGCAAATTGAAGATAATTCAGGAAAAACAATTGTTAGCGAAGGGATTGATGCTAATTATCAAGATATGATCAATTACGCCGTATTTTCATTAATACATTTAAAAGATAACTAATTAAAACGATATGAAATTACTTGTCGCCATTTCAAGAATAATAGTAGGAGGTTTATTTATTTTTTCAGGATTAATAAAATTAAATGACCCTGTAGGATTTTCATTTAAGTTAGAAGAATATTTTGGACCAACGGTTTTTGATTTAACCATATTTGTACCATACGCATTAGTGATTGCAATTTTTGTAGTTATTTTTGAAGTCATTTTAGGTGTATTTTTATTAATTGGGTATAAACCTAAATTTACAGCCTGGAGCTTATTAGCAATGATTGTATTTTTTACGTTTTTAACGTTTTATTCTGCATATTTTAATAAAGTAACAGACTGTGGCTGTTTTGGAGATGCTATAAAGCTAACACCTTGGGAGTCTTTTACTAAAGATATTATTCTACTTGTATTTATTGTGATTCTTTTTATTGGTGTAAAGTATATAAAGTCAATATTAAAACCTATAGGCTTAACTATTGTGTCTTTATTGAGTTTTATTTTTTGTTTTGGCATTGTCTATCATGTATTAGAACATTTGCCTATTAAAGATTTTAGACCTTATAAAATAGGGAATAATATTTATGAGAACATGATTATCCCTGATGATGCACCAAAACCTATAAATGAATTTACTTGGGTGTTTAATGTAAACGGAGAAGAACAAACTATAGTTACTGATGGTGCTTATCCAGATGTAAAAGGTGACTATGTAAGTCATGAGCAGAAAGAAATTGACCCTGGTTATGAGGCACCAATCCATGATTTCACCATGGAACGTGATGGAGAAGATTATACGTTAGAGTTATTAAACGAAGATAACTTACTCGTTTTTATATCTTATGATTTAAGAAAAGCAAGTAGTGCTGGACTTTCAGATTTACAACGTGTTAAAACTGAAGCAGTAAATAAAGGCTATAAGGTAATAGGATTGACGGCTACTGGTCCAGAAGAACAAGAAGCATTTTCAAAACGAAATGGTTTTGATTTCGATTTTTATTTCTGTGATGAAACGGCTTTAAAAACAATAGTACGATCTAATCCAGCCATATTAAAGTTAAATAAAGGAACTATTATTCAGAAGTTACATTGGAATGATCTTGACGAGTTAGTATTAGAAAGAATAGTACCAGAATTAGACTTAGGTTTAAAAAGACAATTGGATAGTATTTATAAATTAGATCAAGGAATACGATTTGTTTATTCTGCTAAAACCAAAAAAGAAAAAGATTCTGTAGCCAAACACTACGGCATACCAGTTCAAAAAGAATCATTAGACTACTTAAAACTATGGGATCAAATAGACTCTACAAATTTAATTTTTGGAGAAAAAGTTCTTAAAAAATATGGCTATCCTGGAAAGGCTTTAGTAGGAGAACCTACTAATAAAGTTATGTGGATTATTATACAACATGCTCCAGAAAAAATTGGAAAATATTTAGATGTAATGAAGAAAGCTAATAAGCGAGGTGATCTTCCATTTACTGATATTGCAATGATGGAAGATCGTTATCTTATGGGATTAAAGCAAGAACAGATATATGGCACTCAAGGAACCACTTATAATGTTAATGGTAAACAAGTAGGCTATATATGGCCTATAAAGGATCCTGAAAATGTTAATCAAAAAAGAAAAGAAGCAGGGTTTACTCAAGATATAGAGGAATACAGTAAATTGTTAGAGATAGAATATAAACCAATTACTTTAAAAGAAGCTTTGGAGATAGAAGAAAAGAGTAAACAACAATAAGTGATAAACTACCTCCTAAATAAATTGTTTTATGCCATACTCACATTATTTGGAGTAGTAACAGTCATTTTTTTATTATTTAATGTTCTGCCTGGAGACCCTGCAAAAATGATGCTAGGACAAAATCAAGATAGTCAGCAATTGGCAATTGTAAAACAGAAATATGGTTTTGATAAACCTATTACAACACAGTATTTTTACTATTTAAATGATTTGTCTCCAATGTCATTCCATTCAAAAAATGAGAGTGATTACACCTTCTTGAGTAAAAATAAATATTCAGCTACTAAATTATTTTCCATTGGCAATACCACTATAGTTTTAAAGCTACCTTATTTAAGAGAATCCTTTACAAAACATGGGAAGAATGTGTCACAAGTATTAAAAGAAACTTTGCCTAATACATTTGTATTGGCAGTATCTGCAATTATTATTGCTATAATTTTAGGTTTGTTTTTAGGTGTGGTTTCAGCACGATTTAAAGATACATGGTTGGATAAAACTATTCAAATATTAAGTACTTTAGGGATGAGTGTGCCTTCTTTTTTTAGTGCTATCCTTTTTGCTTGGTTTTTTGGATTTTTACTTCATAAATATACCAATCTAGAAATGACAGGAAGTTTGTATGAATTAGATGACTTTGGTGAAACGATACAGATTAAATGGAAGAATTTAATTTTACCAGCTATTGTATTGGGGATTCGCCCATTAGCAGTTGTAATTCAACTGATGCGAAATTCATTATTAGAAGTTTTTAACCAAGATTATATACGTACAGCAAGAGCTAAAGGCTTAAGTGAATTTAAAGTGATACAGAGGCATGCTATTAAAAATGCTTTGAACCCTGTAGTTACAGCAATTTCAGGTTGGTTTGCATCTATGCTAGCAGGTGCTGTGTTTGTAGAGTATATTTTTGGGTGGAATGGACTCGGAAAAGAAATTGTGAATGCATTAAATACATTAGACCTACCGGTAATTATGGGCTCTGTATTAGTTATCGCATTACTCTTTATTATAATTAATATTTTTGTAGATATTATTTATGTGTGGTTAGACCCTAAAGTGAAATTAGAATAAATTAATTCCTATGTAGTTAGGAATCTCTTAATTAGAAATATTAAAATAATATATTTTGAAAATCAATTTCATTGGGATTATAGAAAAAACACTTAATTGAATTTAACATAATATGAGAAAAAATATAGTTGCAGGAAATTGGAAAATGAATAATGATTTATCACAAGCACAATCATTAATTTCTGATTTAAAAAGTGAAATCAAAACCTCAAATGCTGAGGTAATGATTGCACCAACATTTACAAACTTATATAGTGCATCTGAAGCTTTAAAAACTAATGATATTGAAGTTATTGCTCAGAATATGCATTTTGCAAATAACGGAGCTTATACAGGAGAGATTAGCCCTGCGATGTTGAAGAGTATTGGTGTAAATACTGTGATTTTAGGACATAGTGAACGCCGCGCATATTTTAATGAAACCGATGAGTTACTGGCCAAAAAAGTAAATGCTGCTTTAGATTATGACATGCGTGTGATTTTCTGTTTTGGAGAAGAACTAGTAAACCGTCAAACAGATAATCATTATAAAGTAGTTGAAAATCAAATACAAAACGGATTATTTCATTTGTCAAAAAACGCCTGGAAAAACATTGTTTTAGCTTATGAACCCGTTTGGGCTATTGGTACAGGAGAAACGGCAACTCCAGAACAGGCGCAACAAATGCATATATACATTCGTGAAATGGTACACGCTAAGTATAATGAAAATGTAGCAAGCAATGTATCGATTTTATATGGTGGAAGTGTAAAACCTAATAATGCCAAAGAGATTTTTTCTAAACCTGATGTTGATGGAGGACTCATTGGTGGCGCAGCACTTAACGCAAAAGACTTTTTTGAAATTGTGAACGCTTTCCAACTCTTAGATTAAGTAATACAATGTCAAACACAATATATATAGGTTATTATTTTAAAGTAGAACCTTTAGAGATAGGAGTTGAGATATTGATAGCAGAGTTGGGATATGCTGGTTTTGAAAGTTTTGTAGAAACAAGTGAAGGTGTAACCGCATATATTCAAAAAAACGAATGGCGCTCAGATATTTTAGATGAAGTACAGATTTTAAATTCTTTAGAATTTAAAATCACGTTCACCTGTGAAGATATTGAACAAACCAATTGGAATGAAGAATGGGAGAAAAACTTTAACCCTATTGTAGTTGATGATATTTGTGCAGTACGTGCACCATTTCATGAGTCTTTTAATACCACATATGATATTATTATTGAACCTAAAATGAGTTTTGGTACAGGGCATCATGAAACAACACATATGATGATTCAACATATTTTAAAAAATGATTTTACTAATAAATCGGTTTTAGATATGGGCTGTGGCACAGGAGTTTTAGCCATTTTATCAGAATTAAAAGGGGCAAAACCTATTGAGGCTATAGATATTGATAACTGGTGTTATTTAAATAGTAAGGAAAATGTGGAGCGTAATGATTGTCATCATATTTCTGTGTATGAAGGTGATGCAAGTTTGCTAGTAGGAAAGCATTACGATATTATTATTGCAAATATTAATCGTAATATTTTACTTCAAGACCTTAAAATGTATGCCAATTGTTTAAACTCAGGCGGAATACTGTTTTTAAGTGGATTTTATACTACGGATATCCCTAATATAGAAAAAGAGTGTAATGCACATATGTTAAAACTTGAAGAAAAAATAGAAAGAAATAATTGGGTTTCGTTAAAATTTTTAAATTAGTGGAAACTTTTGCTATAATGAGTACCCAAGAAAAAACACTAGAAGACGTCTTAACTCAAGAAGAAGTACAGAAAAATAATGAAATTGTACTCTATAATGATGATGTTAATACATTTGATCATGTTATTGATACATTAGTATATGCCTGTAATCATTCACCAGAACAAGCAGAACAGTGTTCAATTATAGTACATTATAAAGGAAAATGTACTGTAAAAACAGGTGTTTATGGTGAATTAAAACCACAATGCTCTAAACTTTTGGATGCAGGCTTGAGTGCCGAAATTGTTTAATTTCTTATTTTTTTTGATAATTAAAGCTTATAACAGTCTTCTAATACCAATAAATACAAATATCATTATAGAATACAGAATAAAGAATGAGATAACAAATTCTTTCCATTCTAAAACGAGCATTATACCAATTAGCAATAGCTGGAATCCAAGCCCAAAAGTAGAAACTACAGTCATTAACCATTTGGGTAATAGTTTGCCATTGGGAGCTTCAGAATCTAAAATGTAAATTACTTTATCAAAACTACCATATAGTATTTTATAAAGATTAAACAATAAGTTGACATGTTTTTGTTTTTCACCTTTTAAAGCTATTGGTGTACTGTTTTCAAAAACACGACTTGTAGTATCCCCATTTAACCTATTACGTAAAATAACATAATAATAATTGTATAAGGTACCTTGTAACTGAATACCCAAAAAAGCAATAATTGTATATATAAAATTAGCAGTTGTAATATGCCAAAGTGCTAAAAAAATAAGTAGATTTAATATAATATCAGATATAGAATCAAAATAGCGCCCAGTATAAGATGGTGTTTTTTTTAATCTAGCTAATTCACCATCTGCAGCATCAAGAATAGATTTTAAAATTAAAAAAAATGCAGCAGCTATAAAGTAGTTATTAAGCATACATACAATAGCGATTACACCTGAAATGATAAATCCAATGGTAACATGTATTGGTGTAAATGAAGTTGTTTTAAGGTAATTTGCTATAATTTTTGCAAATGGTCTTCCGTAGTCTGAAAGATCTATAAATTTTTTCGTTTTGGGTAATTTAGACATTCATTATGGTTTGCTGAGCATTTTTAAGCACTTAGTTATCTTAATTTTAAAACAGCACAAAATTTTAATATTTGTTAAAGGTACAATTTAAAACGTTTTTAAAATTAGTTTTAATAAAGACAAATCAAAATGGTAAAGTCTAACTGAGTCTATCAAAAACAAAAAAGCTATTTTAAATTTAAAATAGCCTTTGGACATGCAACAAAAAAGTGAACATTTAATTGCGAGATTTAAGCCGCTACATTTTGGTTATAGATTTTTAGTTCAAATTCGTTAATAATTTTATAGTTTAAAGAAGAATGCCTTCTTCTTTTGTTATACCAAGTTTCTATCCAAATAAAAGTAAATAACCCTGCTTGTCTCTTTTGATCATAAATATGTCCATTCTACCTTCAGGGTTTTAAAGAAACTTTCAGCTACTGCATTATCCCAGCAATTACCTTTTCTACTCATGGATTGTTTTACCAGTGCATTATAACTTTTTAAAATGTTGGTAAATTTATAGCTAGCATACCCAAGTTCCTCTGTCTGAATGAAAAATTAGTTCTTTAGTAACCTCATTGTTTTTAACTGCCATATTCCAAGCTGTTATAATGGTGACTTCGGTGCTTAAATGATCACTTAGAGCCCATCCAATTACTTTTCGATTAAACAACTGTTTAATAAACCCAGCCTTGTTTAGTTTGTATATAAGTCATATCTGATACCCAGACTTGGCACATTCTATGAACTTCAAAGTTTTGATTTAAGATATTAGAAGCTATTGGGTACTTATGATTACTATCGGTTGTAAATCTAAA
>CAZECB010000104.1:0-6949 GCA_964510745.1 uncultured Flavobacteriaceae bacterium
CGTAAGTACCCATCATAACAACATCTAATGCTGTGGTTGGAAAATCCCAATCTACACTTCCTTTTTGTGGAACATAAGCTACTAAAGAACGCTGTTTGTTATAAGGCTTGCCATATATACTGATGCTGCCGGCAATAGGATTTAAAATTCCTAAAATAGACTTGATTAAAGTTGACTTGCCTGCACCATTAGGTCCTACAATAGCCATAAGCACGCCTTCAGGAATTTCGAGATCGATATCCCAAAGTACAGGTTTGTAGTTGTATGCTACGGTTAAATCATCAACTTTTACTGCAATACTAGTATTCATAATTTTTTTATTTGTCATTCCGTACTTGATACGGAATCTATTATAATGAGACTCTAAATCAAGTTCAGAGTGACAATTATTTCAATGCATTTACAATTGTATTGACATTGTATTCAAACATCCCGATATAGGTGCCTTCTATAGTGCCAGCATTTCCTAAAGCATCAGAATACAAGGTGCCTCCAATTTCTACATCGTGTCCTTTGGATTTTACTGCAGCCTCTAGTGCTTCAATAGTACGTTTTGGCACAGAACTCTCCACAAAAATAGCTTTGATATTTTTCTCGATAATAAAGGTCGCGAGTTTTTGAACATCCTGAACACCAGCCTCGGTTGCGGTAGATAAACCTTGTAAACCAACTACTTCGAATCCATAAGCACGACCAAAATAACTAAAAGCATCATGGGCAGTTACTAAAACACGTTTTTCTTGCGGAAGGGTTTCAATAATAGCTTTTATTTTTGTTTCTAAAACATCTAACTTTTTAATATAACTATTGCCATTTGTTTCAAAAGTAGTTTTATACTCAGGGAGTGCATCTGATAATTTAGAGACAACAAAATTTGTTGCTTGCTTCCAGTAAGCAATATCAAACCAAATATGAGGATCGTAATTACCTTGAAAGTAACTGTTATTGATTAATGAATTGTGATCAATGCCATCTGCAATGGCTTTGGTGTTGATATTTTGACGTTCCATTTTTTCAAAAACTTCTACTAGTTTCCCTTCTAAATGTATGCCATTATAAAAAATTAAATCAGCATTGGCTAATTTTGAAACATCACCTTCACTGGCTTTATATAAATGTGGATCGACACCACTACCCATCAAACCTTGTAAGCTGATTAAATCACCACCGATGTTTTTAGTTAAATCGGTGATCATAGAGGTGGTTGTAACTACATTGAATTTACTATCGTCCTGTTTTGTAGTGTTTTTACAACTAAAACTTATAATTGCTATTATTAATAACGTTAATATCTTTTTCATTGTTATTGTTTTTTAGTTGGAAGCCTAAAGCTTACTCCTGCACTTAGTAATATATCTTGCCCGTCAGTAATACTTGTACCTACCGTAGCATCAAGCTGTACATTATCAGAAAGGAGATAGGTAAGCCCTGCATCCCATAAGTGATTTGAACTACTGTCTTCTGGTAAATCACCATATAATTCAATATAGCCACCAAATTTATCAGTAAAACTATAGCCATAAGCAATGCTATAAACATAAGCTAGTTCAGGAGAGCCTCCCATTATTTCTGCTCCAATATTATAAGACAAGCTTGATTTTTCGCTTAAAGTATGCGCAAAAGCAAGTAAGAGATTAGTTCCTGTTGTTTCTGGTCTTAAATCATCATTAGCTGTAAAGGGTAAAAATAAATGACCTATAAACCCGATTTGTGGACGCCATCCTTTTTCTTCTGCAATAGCAATTTTTAACCCTAATAAAAGCGGATTAAAACCATTTACATCAAATCGATTTCCATTATTAGTGGTTTGATTTTCCAAAAGATCCCATCCTAGACGTAGTTCTAAATTATCTAATAACCCATAACGGACTAAAGTAGTATTAAAAACATATGTTTCAGTTCTGAAAGTACCTTCTTGAAACGACTCAAAAAATCCACCAGTTTCAAATTGAATATAGCCTTTGGTAACTGTGTTTGGAGATTCAGTAGCATCAGGACGATCTGTAACTAGTACTCCTATATCAGTTTTGTCATCTTGTGCAAATACAGAAAAAGAAGTACTTAATATTATTACTAATACTAGTGCTTTTAGGTAATTAGTTGATTTCATTGACGTAAATTATTTTTGTAAAATTTTGATTGAGAATTATACTATTGTTATTTATTAAAATTTGTGTCATTTTATTATTACTGAATTGCTTTGATACCATAATTGTATTTCCATACTTTAAACCATTTTGCCCACAAAAGTCAAAAAATTCTTTATCGTCACTCACTAATCTTGAAATGATGTATGACTGCCCTTCCTTTGTATTTGCTAATGTTATTGAAGTGTCTTTGGTTGTGATTTCTCCATTAGCATTAGGGATAGGGTCTCCGTGAGGGTCAAATTTTGGATCACCTAAATAAGTACTAAGTTTATTGGCTAAAAAATCAGATGTTTGATGCTCTAGTAATTCGGCTTCACGATGTATTTCATGCATAGACATATCAAACATTTTAAAAAGTAAAGCCTCCCATAAACGGTGCTTACGAATGACATTTAATGCCATTTTTTCGCCTTTTTTAGTCAATTCTAATTTTTGATATTTTTTATAATGCAATAACTCTTTAGCAGCTAATTTTTTAGCCATATCTGTAGCAGCAGCACTAGAAATACCAAGTTTTTTAGCAATACTACCTGGTTTGGTATTATTACCATCATTATCATCATTATTGTAAATGGCTTTTACAAAATTCTCTATAGCTACAGACATTTTTGATTACTTGATTTAATTTTTAAGTGAGCTTAAAATTTTTACAAATGTAACTAAAATTTATATTATTAAAATAATAAGAATAGATAATAATGATAAATATGGTATTTAATTAATTACACTTTAAAAATGTTATCTTTATAAAAAAGTATTATTTATGAAACCTATTATTGCTGCTTTGTTATTTTGTATGTTATCATTTACTCCTGAAGCACAGGAATTAAATAAAACAATTTCGAAACTTAATTTTGAAGAAGCTGTAACTATAGATAATATAAAAATAAAGTTGGTTAAGATAATTTCAGATTCTCGTTGCCCTAAAAATGTGAGTTGTATTCGTGCAGGAGAAGCTAAAATTTTAGTTGATGTATTTAAAGATGGAAAACTTTTAAAACAACAACAATTGATTTTTTATCCTACGGAAATAGATGAAAATGACACAACACTATATATTTCTGATACTTTAAAAATTTCAGGACTCAATCTATTGCCTTATCCAGATGGGATAGAAAAAATTAAAGATAAAAATTATTATTTAGAGCTTGCTATTGAAAACTAACATCCACAGCCGTCATTACCACAACCTTTTGAAGACTTAGACTTTGGTTTCCAGAAGAATTTACGAACCAAAGTATACGTAGCATACCCTATAATGAGAATTACTAATATGGTTTGTATGGTGTGATTCATAGTTTTTTAGTCGTTTAAAACTGAATTCATTTCATGATATTCCTGTTTTTGTAGAAATTTATTATTTCAAAAATTGAAAAGCAATTAATGCTGCAATATAAGCGATAGTCGTCATACTTACTAATTGTATCATTGGCCACTTCCAGCTATTAGTTTCACGTTTTACAATAGCTAAAGTACTCATACATTGCATAGCAAAGGCGTAAAATAGCAATAATGAAATTCCTGAAGCAAAAGTAAACACTTTACTTCCATCTGAATAGACCTCAGAAGCCATTCGATGCTTAATTGTGTCCTCATCTTCATCAGCACTACCAACACTATAAATGGTTGCTAGAGTTCCTACAAACACTTCACGAGCGGCAAAAGAGGTAGCAATACCAATTCCTATTTTCCAGTCGTATCCTAAAGGTTTTATAGCAGGTTCAATAGTTTTTCCTATAATACCAATAAATGAATGTTCTAATTTATATGATGCGATTTCATCTTCAAGAGCTATACCACTTAATTCAGGATGTGCTTGTATGACAATTGTTTCAGCATTATTAAAAGTTTTTCCGGGACCATAAGATGCTAACCCCCAGATAATAATAGATATAGTTAAAATAATACGACCAGCTTCTAATACAAACGTTTTTGTTTTTTCTAAAACTTGTAAGCCCACATTTTTTAGAAGTGGTAATTTGTAACTAGGCATTTCAATAACGAAAAACGATTTGCTTTTCATTTTTAAAACTCGGTTTAATATATGTGCAGAAAAAATAGCTGTTAAAAACCCAATCAAATAGAGTAACATTAATGCTAAGGCTTGATAACTTAATCCAAAAATATAATCTTCAGGAATGACCAAACCGATAATAATAATATACACAGGTAATCGTGCTGAACAGGTTGTAAAAGGCGTCACCAAAATAGTAATTAAACGTTCTTTCCAGTTTTCAATATTACGTGTTGCCATAATAGCAGGAATAGCACAAGCAGTACCAGAAATTAAAGGTACTACACTTTTTCCGCTAAGTCCAAAACGACGCATTAACCGATCCATTAAAAAAACCACACGACTCATATAACCACTTTCTTCTAAAATGGCAATAAATAAAAATAAGAAAGCAATTTGTGGTATAAAAATGACCACACCACCAATACCAGCAACGATACCTTCAGCAATCAAATTTGTTAATGAACCAGAAGGCAAAGTGTGCTTTATCCAATCTGATAAATTAGCAAACTGAGCGTCTATAAAATCCATAGGAATTGTAGCCCAATCATAGATAGCTTGAAAAATGGTGAGTAAAATGACAAAAAAGATAAGATACCCCCAAACTTTATGAGTTAATACACGATCAAATTTTGCTCGTAAACCCGTAGCTTTTGATGAATCAATGACTTGCCCTTCTTTTAAAACTTGATTAATAAATTGATAACGTTTTATAGTTTCTTTTTGTTGAAGGCGTTTTAATTCTGTATCAGATTTGGTTTTAAATTGAGACACATCTAACTCTTGACGTGCCATTTTCCCAAAATTCACATCTTGAGTAATCACTAACCATAATTTATACAATTGTTGATTTGGAAATGCATTTTGTAGTCTATTAAAATAATCAATATCAATTGTAGACATATCTAAACAAGGCTGTGTAGAAAGCTCTCTATAATTAGAGATGAGGTCCTTTAGTTCTTGAATCCCTGTATTTTTTCGAGAACTAATTAAAGCAATTTTAGTATTTAATTGTTCTTCTAAAAAAGGAATATCTAAAATAATTCCTTTTTGTTTCATCACATCAGACATATTAATTGCCAGAAGTGTTGGGATTTGTAAATCTTTAATTTGAGTAAAAAGGAGAAGGTTTCGTTTTAAATTTTCAACATCACTAACAATGACCACTACATCAGGAAAATCTTTGTCGTTTTTATTTAAAAGAAGCTCAATAACGACATTCTCATCTAACGATGATGCATTTAAACTATAGGTTCCTGGTAAATCTAAAATATGAGCTTTAACACCACGAGGTAGTTTACAAACTCCTTCTTTTTTTTCTACAGTAATTCCAGGATAGTTACCTACTTTTTGATTTAACCCGGTAAGTGCATTAAAAACCGAAGTTTTACCTGTATTAGGATTTCCTATTAAAGCAACATTAATTTGTTTAGCCATATTATAACTTATCTATTACTATTAATGCCGCAGTTTCTTTTCGAATGGCTAAGTGGCTTCCGTTAATATTAAGATATAGCGGATCTGCAAAAGGTGCTTTTTGTACTAGTTGAACTTCATTACCCGGTAAACATCCCATTTCAAGAAGTTTTAAAGGAATATCATTAGAAGAAATATCAGTAATTATACCGCGTTCTCCTTTATTTAAATCAGCAATAGTTATGCTCATTCTTATTTAGATTCATTTTAAAGAAGCAAAAGTAGTAAAAAGATTAGTTTTTATAAGACGCTTTTAACACTTTTATATCGTCGAGTAAACGTTTCATTTCTTCAACTTGTGTACCGTCATAAAATCCGCGAATTTGGCGTTGCTTGTCAATAAGCATAAAGTTTTCAGTATGAATCATATCATATTGACCAGCAAAAGGTGCATCTTCAACTGCTAAATATGATTTACGAGCCAATTCATAAATTTGTTTTTTATCTCCTGTGACTAAATTCCACTTACGATCATTCACCTGTTTTTCCAGAGCATATTTTTTTAACTGCGCTATCGAGTCTTCTTCAGGTTTCACGCTATGAGAAAGTAACATCACCTCAGGATCATTTATTAATTTTTCTTGAATTTCATGCATGTTATATGCCATAGCAACACAAATAGATGGGCAGGTAGTAAAAAAGAAATCTGCTACATAAATTTTATCTTTATAATCGTCTTGAGTAACTATTTTTCCGTTTTGATTGACTAAACTAAAATCTGAGATGTAATGTTTCTTCTTAATATGTTGAAGTGACGTATCTACCAATTTAGGGTTTACAGAATTTGGACTATAGATTTGTAATATGCGATCAGTTTTTAGAATGGAATAAAATATAGAAATGATAATAATAGAAAATATGAGTAAGCCTAAACCAAAGAATCTATATTTTTTAAAAAAGGATAACATTTTGAAGCTATAATTTTGATACAAAAATACAACGAAAAAAACCGTTGTAAAATTTTTAAGCCTCATAAATCGTTGTTAAAAGTAGAAACGAAAATTATTAAGTTTTATAATGTAGCTATAAAGGTTTACTTTTGTGCGATTATAAAAATTTGATCCAAGATATATGGAGTTTGTTATTAAGATTTCTCAATTTTTATTGAGCCTTTCACTATTAATTGTGCTACACGAGTTAGGGCATTTTATTCCTGCGAAATTATTTAAAACCAGAGTTGAAAAATTCTACTTGTTTTTTGATATAAAATACTCATTATTTAAAAAGAAAATTGGAGATACTATTTACGGTATTGGTTGGTTACCTTTAGGAGGGTATGTGAAAATATCAGGAATGATTGATGAGAGTT
>CAZECB010000105.1:0-6927 GCA_964510745.1 uncultured Flavobacteriaceae bacterium
ATAAATGGACATGTTTTGCTCCTGCAATACAGCCAGCAATAGCTGCTTTTTCATTATCATTGCTTAATCCTTTTCCAGCATTAAATTGTCCACCACCATTAGAGAATTGTATGATTACAGGTGCATTTAAATCTCTCGCAGTTTCTAAAACACCATTGACACTATCTGACCCAACAACATTAACTGCTGGTAGAGCAAATCCTTTTTCTTTAGCGAGTTTAAAAATAGCTTGAACTTCAGTTCCTGTAGCAACTCCTGGTTTTATATTATGATTCATGATGTACTATAATTGTTAAGTGAAATAAATAAGGGCTCAAAAATAATCAAAAATTAAATAGAAGTAGTTGATTTTTGACTAAATGAAATAGATATATTTTCAATAGTATAGGTTTGATTCAATCTACTAAAAAGGATAATTAACACCTATATTATATACAGCATTACCAAAATTATACTCGTTAAACCAGCGATTACGGTCACCAAAAGAAGGGTCATAAGTTTTAAACCCGATATCACCTCTTAAAACAAAAAGGCCAAAATCATACCGTAACCCAAAACCTGAACCGATAGCAATATCTTTTAAATCACTAAAACCAGTAAATGTTGAAGCAGGATCTTCTACCTCATCAAGGACATTAAAAATGTTTCCTGCATCGATGAAAAGCGCGCCTTTTAAACTGCCAAAGAGATTAAACCTATTTTCAACACTAAAGGCTAATTTAAAATTAGCTTCATTAAACTCATCATTACTATTTGAGCTTCCGGGACCAAGGTCAAAAGCAGTCCATGCTCTATTATCATTGACACCACCGGCAAAAAAACTTCGTGTAAAAGGGATGCTAGTTGAATTGCCATAAGGTATTGCAATACCTAAAAAGTTTCTAATAGCAAGAACATTATCTCCTCCTAAACTCCAGTGTTTTATATAATTAAACTCTGCTCTGGCATATTGTGAGAACGCAACTCCAAAAATTTCATCGTTATTAATACTGAATAAATCGGAAGCAACAGATATAACATTTCCAGCTAATTCTAAATTAGTGCTGAAAATTGAAAAACTATTATCTGTAATACTTTCTCTATTATCTTTTGAAAATTCAAAACTTGATGCAAAAATTAAATTGTTTTCAATTAATCGTTCTCTACGTTCCCCAATATTATTTACAGTTTGAAAATCGCCAGGATTTGAGTTTTGAAAATTGGTATCTGAAACAACTAATTCAATAAAATCTACAGAACGATCTTGAATTAAACTTCGATTTCCATTAGCATCTACATTGATAAAATCTGCGGGTGTGTTAAAATTATTTAAAGCAATATCTTCAAGAACATTAAATGAGTTTTGAAAGACATTAAAATAATTATTCGGATTTAAATTTCTAACAAATTGTACATTAAATAAATCAAAACTATTTTTTATAGTGGTATCTGGTTTCCAACTATAATTAAAAATGCCATTAAATGTTTGTCGGTCTAAACCGACATTAGTTTGACTAGTAAAACCAAGTGTAATATTAGTACTAGGCGAATAGTTTTTTGGAATAATACGACTAAGATTAAACGGAATGAAAAGCCTTGGAATGCGTAATTGTGCATTTAAACCTATTTCATTAATATCAAAAAATTGGTCATCAACCCCAGAGCCATCTCTTGATGAACCTATTGATCCTAAAGCAGATAATTGTAGTGTTTCAGCTCCTTTAAATATATTAAGAATAGATAAAGAAGTGTTAAACGTTAATCCAACAGATTGTATATCATTTTGCGAGATTGAAATATCATAACCCACACGATATTTTTTTCTAGGTGCTAAATAAATGTTTGCTGTTAATGTAGTATCAATTATGTTTTCTACATAATCTATATTTAGGTTACTAAACGTATTTAATTGGTTTAAAAAACGACGTGTTAAATTATGATTATCATCGTTAAAAAGTGAATCTTTAGTAATCAATATAGCATCAGTTAATGCTTTTGGTCGATAACGTAATTTGCCATAACTTTTAAGTATATAGTTATCATAAACTACAGAATCTTGAATTTTACTAGTTAATCTATTCTCAAAAGAATCATCAGTATAAATATTGACATCTTTTATTTTATAGCTTTTAAATGGAACTGTAACTACGGAGTCTTCATTTCTAATAATTCGATCTTGAATTTCTACTTCAACATCTACAGTTTTATCTATGTATGAGGTGTCATTTCTAAATTTTATATAATCTTGCGAAAAATGATATATTCCTGCATTTCTAAATGCGTTTGTTAAGCGTTCACCTTCATCTTGAAAATCTTGATTATCCCATTGTTTCCCTGAAATTACTTTGCTTCCTAATTTTATTTTTTGATATAATGAATCAATAACTGGAGAGGTTATATTTTCAGAAATACTATCAATAACTGAGGGTTTCCCTGTATTTACAAAAAAATCAATACCTGCACGATTAGGTTTTTTGTTTAAGTTTACTCTATATGATGCTTCAGTATCAAACCAACCTTTGATTTTATGATATCCTTTTAATTGGTTTAGAGAGCGGTTGATTTTTGAAGAATCTATAATAGATGGCGCTTGCCCTGTTTTACGTAACCATTTATTAAACCCTAAAGCTGATTTTGTATATCGTTTTAATTTTTTACCTGTAGTATCTCTTTCGAGTTTTGCTTTTTTTCGAGGTCTTTTGTCTAGCCAATTTTGAAAAATAGAATCTTGATTTTCACGTGCTAAATTATAAATATGCACACGTAACGGATAGTTTAAAATTTTACTATTGGGCTTTTGAAGTATAAGATTGTTAATTCTTTCACTATTTTTCTTTTCACCATTTATAGTAATACTGCTTTTAGTAATTAAATGCTGATCATCATCAACTCGTTTTAAAACATTACAAGAACTCACTATAAGTGATACGATAAAAACTAATATTATTTTATAAAATTTTTGTTTCAACGATTAATGATAGATAATTAAAATATATTTAAAGATATAAGAGTTGCAGAATTCAATTGTAATTAAAGTTCAAAAATACATTATTCCTTTTAAAAAAAACAGCGATATAATTGACGAAGATATAGCTTCGTATAATTATTTTCATTTTCTTTATATACTTTAAAAGAAACTAATACTTTAACTCATCAATGTTAAGTAAAAATCAGATAAAATCTATAACGCGATTAAAACAAAAAAAGTACCGTATAGAAGATCAATTGTTTGTAGCTGAAGGATTAAAAACGATTCGTGAACTTTTAAATTCTAATGTAGAGTTACAACATCTTTATACAACTACGTTAGATTTTATGGTTTCGGATGTTTTTTTGACAAAAATTTCTGATAGTGAACTAAAGAAAATTAGTTTTTTAACTACTCCTAATACTGCTTTGGCAGTCTTTAAAATTCCTAAAAAACAAAATATAAATAATGATGCGCTTATTGTAGCGCTAGATAACGTAAGAGATCCGGGTAATTTAGGAACGATTATTAGGTTGTGTGATTGGTTTGGAATACATGATTTAATTTGTAATACAGAAACAGTAGATTGTTATAATCCTAAAGTAATTCAAGCAACTATGGGTTCTATTGTAAGGGTTAATGTAACTTATTTAAATTTAGAAGACTATTTAATGCATAATGAAACACCTGTTTTTGGAGCTTTTATGAATGGAGATAATGTTTATAGCAATACGTTGTCAAGTAATGGAATTTTGGTTTTAGGAAATGAAGCTAATGGAATTTCTGATACTATTGAAAGGCATGTCACAGATCGTATTTCAATTCCAAGATTTGGAAGTCTTAAAGCTACAGAAAGTTTAAATGTAGCTAATGCCACTGCTATTTTATTAAGTGAATTTAAACGCTCTACTGAACTGTAAGATTAATAAAGATACCTCTAGTTTTTATAGAATCTATATTGCCTGTCCATGGGCTATTAGGATCAGCATCTCTTATAAGTTCATCGTTAATACCAAATACACCACGTATTGAAGGAGAAAATTTAAACCATTCAAAATAGAAATCAATACCAAAACCTAATTCATAGAAAAATACATTAGTTTTAGTTCTAAATTGTCCAGAGCTATTGTCCTCTCTATTATCTTCATTACTTGATAAATTTATTGCTGTTGCAAACCCACCAAGAATATAAGGTTTGAAATTATTAAGTCGTTTAGTAGAGAATTTTGCTAATAAAGGAAAGTATACGTATGTAGATTGTACTTCTCGTATTAAATCATTAGGCCTAATTTCTATACCTTCAAAATTAGAAGGGCTAAAATTAAGTTCTCGCCTGCTTATTGATAAACCAGGAGCAAGACGTAAGTCTAAAAATTTATTAACTTTTAGATTCCCTATAAGTCCAACATTAAATCCCGCAGTTTTTAATACTTGAACATCTCTAACATCTTCTGTATAATCAAAATTGAAATCTAGAGAATTGAAGCCTAAATAATATCCCCAACTAAGTATATAGTTGTCTATATTTCCTTTTCCAGCATTTGCATCTCTTAAAATTCTGTCTTTGGTAAATAATTGAGCGCTAACAGAATTAGAAATAATAATAAATGATAAAATAAAAAATATTTTTTTCATGCTTACGACTTGGTTACAGTATAAATTGTTGCAACACCAAATGTTTGAGGCAACGCTTTCGCATTAATAAACCCAATTTTATGTAAAATATTGTTAAGTGCATCTCCAAAAGGAAAAACAGAAGCAGATTCACATAAATAAGAATACGCCACTTTATCTCTTGAAAATAACTTCCCTATGAGTGGTAAAATAGTTTTTGTGTATAGTTTATAGCCTTGTTTAAAAGGTGTTTTTGTAGGCATAGAGGTTTCTAAAATCACAAATGTACCTTCAGGTTTTAAAACACGCAATATTTCTTTTAACCCTAATTCTAGGTTTTCAAAATTTCTAATTCCAAAGGCAACAGTAATCGCATCAAAAGTATTGTCTTCAAACGGTAAATTTTCAGAATCACCAACGATCATTTCAATAATACTATCAAGTTGTTGTTTTTCTATTTTTTTTCGCCCAATGTTCAGCATACCTGAACTTATATCTAATCCAATGATTTTTTGAGCATTAGTATCTACAAGATTTATAGCTAAATCTCCTGTTCCTGTAGCAATATCTAAAATAGTTTTAGGTTGCTGTTTTGACACAATATTTACAACTTTTTTTCGCCATTTTACATCAATACCAAAAGAAATTACACGGTTTAATCCATCATACTCTTTAGATATGGTGTCAAACATTTGAGTTACTTGTTCTTTTTTAGATGAACTATCGTTTTTATAGGGTTTAACTTTTTCTGCCATTTAAGGAATAATCTAAAAATGAGATGCACATTTTTAATTTGATGCAAAGAAATGGAATTCATATCCAAATCCCTAAAAATAAAGTATATTTGCTTTACTTTATAATTAAAAAATTGATGAAATTAGCTAATATATTTTTCTAGAATATATTGTAACCAATTCAAGCAAATTACATCCAAATAGTTTATAATAAATAGACATTAGCACATGAAAATAATAATTGCTGGAGCTGGAGAAGTTGGATTTCATTTAGCAAAATTATTATCTTATGAGTCTCAAGAGATTACACTTTTAGATACTAATAAAGATAATTTAGCTTACGCAGATAATCATTTAGACATTCGAGTTATAAAAGGTGATGCAACATCTATTTCAAATTTAAAAGATGCAAGGGTAAGGTCTTCAGATTTAGTAATTGCGGTCACCTCTTCAGAAACAACTAATATTACTATTTGTGTATTAGCAAAACAATTAGGAGCAAAACGCACTATTGCAAGAATATCTAATACAGAGTTTATCAATCAAAAAGATGAAGTAGGGTTTACAAAATTTGGTATTGATGAATTGATCTCACCAGAATCTTTGGCAGCATCTGAAATTAATTTATTACTGAGTCAGTCTGCATTTAATGATACTTATGAGTTTGAAGATGGTGCATTAACTATGTTGGGTTTAAATTTATCTAGAACCGCTTTGTTTGTAGATAAATCAGTAAAGGAGGCTGCAAGTTTATTCCCTGAAATTCATTTTGTACCTATCGCAATTCAAAGGTTTGGGACACAGTATACTATTATCCCTAGAGGAGATACAATTTTAAAAGAAGGGGACCATGTTGTTTTTATTACTTCAAAAGGTGGTGATGAAGAATTGTGTAAATTAACAGGTAAAAGTAATACTGAAATTAAAGACGTAATGGTTTTAGGTGGTGGTAAAATTGGATTTAAAGCCACTCGTGAATTACTTAAAAGTAAATTCAATATAAAAATCATAGAAAAAAATAAAAACAGAGCTTTTGATTTGGCTGATGAACTGCCTAATGCTTTAATAATTAATGGAGATGGAAGAAATGTAGAGGTTTTAGATGAAGAGAATATTCAAGATATGGATGCTTTTATTTCTGTTACAGGAAATTCTGAAACCAATATTATGTCTTGTTTAGTTGCAAAATCTAAAGGAGTAAAAAAAACAATTGCACTTGTAGAAAATATGGATTATTTTGAATTATCCCATTCTATAGGGATTGATACATTAATTAATAAAAAGTTATTAGCTGCAAATACAATCTTTAGATATATACGTAAAGGCGAGGTTATTGCTATGACGAAGCTCAGTAATATGAACGCTGAGATGTTAGAGTTTGTAGTAAAACCAAAATCTAAAATATGCAATAAAATTATTAAAGAGTTAGATTTTCCGCGTTCAGCAATAATAGGAGGTGTGATTAGAAACGGAGAAGGTTTAATAGCCCTAGGAAGTTTTAAAATTGAAGAAGGAGATCGTATTGTTGTCTGTTGCTTACCAGATTCTATTAAAAAAGTAGAACGCTTATTTTTTTAACTATACTTTTTGAATGAAGCTTAACTATAAAATTATTTTTCATTTTTATCAATA
>CAZECB010000106.1:0-1039 GCA_964510745.1 uncultured Flavobacteriaceae bacterium
TTCATGGAGCAATGGAGATATTTGCACTAGTTATTGAAGCAGCAGCAGGCTTGATTTTAGGAGCTAGTATTTTATTTCCACATACTTACTCTAGATATAATTCATTTAAAAAAGGAGCTAAAACAGGGGTTAAGATTTTGATTAGTACATTTCCGTTTACCTTTTCAGCTGGATTCCTGGAAGGTTTTATTACGCGTTATTCTGACAGTATGCCAAATGCTTTATCTGTTGGTATTATTCTCTTTACCTTATTTCTTATCAGTTATTATTATTTAATTTATCCATTTAAAGTTCATAAAACAGTAAATCAACAAGTATTAACTACTGCTAAATGAAATTAAATCGCTCCATTTTAAATATTGTATTTCTGTTTTTGACAATTTTCTTTTGTCAAGCTAATAATTCAAAAATAATTACTCAAGACATTGAAGTCGATAGACTGTTTGATGATAAATTTAAAGAACGCTATTCTAGTGATAAATTTAATTATGAAGGAGAAAAAGTAACATCGGGAACTTCATTTAAATTTAGTACAAGAACTGGAGATTATAGTGATTATGAAGGTTCAGAAATCAGAATTAAAGAAGATAATAATCAGGAATTAACTTTTTTCAATTCTAAACCTATAAGTTTTGTGTTTTATGGGTTATTAATTCTTGCAATAGGGTTTATTGTATATGCATTAATAACTAAAGAAGGAGGCGGTTTATTTTCATCTAGGAAAAATCAAAAACTAAATGTGCATAATGAAATTACATCAAAAAACATTGAAGAAACAGATATCAATACACTAATACAAAAAGCAGAGCAGGATAATGATTATAGGTTAGCAATACGCTACTATTATTTATTAATTCTAAAAACCTTAACTCTAAAAAAAATAATCACTTTTGAAGATGATAAAACCAATGCAGAATATTTAAATGAGTTAAACAATAAACCGTTTAGCAAAAACTTTGCTTATGCTTCCTATTTATACAACTATATTTGGTATGGTAAATTTCCTGTGGATATTAAACAATATAATAACGCTAAGCAC
>CAZECB010000106.1:1049-6927 GCA_964510745.1 uncultured Flavobacteriaceae bacterium
TTTGTAGCATTATTAAATCAGGTCAATTAATGAAAAAATCACTTCCTATAATTTTCGTTATTTCTCTTATTATTATCATTTTCATACTTATATTTAGCAATGTTAAAACGATTAAAACAGTAGATTGGCAGGAATCTTTTAATGAAAAAAGCAACAAACCTTATGGTCTTAGTATACTCCACAAAGAACTTCCTAGATTATTTAAAAACAATAAAGTAAGGACTGTATATTACACACCAACAACTTATTTACAAGCAAATTCTGAATTTGGTAATGGTGATCATATTGCAGAAGGAAACTTTTTAATCATAGGTAATTCTGATTATCTAGATAACGAATCTACAGATGCGCTTTTAAATTTTGTGAGTGACGGAAATACACTTTTTATTTCTGATTATTATTTTAATGATTATTTAGAAGATACTCTTAAAATTGCAACAACATATAAACTCAACACAAAAGATAGTATTTCTGAATTATTATTTAAAAATAATAGATTGAGAGTAAACAATATAACCATTGATAAAAATAAAGGTGATTATTATTTTTCAGCTTTTGATAATATCAACCATACTGTATTAGGGTATACAAAAAGTGAAAGTGAAATGCATCCTAATTTCATTCAAATTCCATTTGGAGAAGGAAATATCTATTTACATTTACAACCAAAAATATTTGCTAATTATAATATTTTAAAAGACAATCGCTATACCTACACAGAAACTGCTTTATCTTATTTACCCGATAATGATGTATATTTTAATTCGTATTCAAAAATTTATAATTATTATGGTAATGCAGAAAAGAAATCTAATCTAAGTTGGTTTTTACAACAGCGTGGATTTAAATGGGCTTGGCACATTTTATTACTTCTAACACTATTATTTGTAATATTTAATGCAAAAAGAAGGCAACGTGTTATAAAAATAATAAAACCAATACAGAATACAAGTTTAGCTTTTGTAAAGACTATTTCAAATTTATACTACGAGACTAAGGATCATAAAAATTTAATAGAGAAAAAGATAACTTACTTTTTAGAAAAAATAAGAGCAGATTATAATTTAGACACTTCTGTTTTAAATGATGATTTTATAAATAAGTTATCTGCTAAATCTGGAAAGAAAAAAGAAACTATTATAAAAATAATTAATTTTATAAATTGGTCACGAAGTGAACAACAGTTTACTGAAGAGAGCCTTATTTCTATTAATAAACACATTGAAGCATTTTACGCTAAATAATTATGGACGAAAATAAAGAAACACAAAATCATGAAGATTTTTTACCTGAACAAAATAATAATTCATCTGCTAAAGAAGTAACCACAAATGAAACTAATGACATAAAGTTTAAAAATAGACTAGACCTATCTGAACTTCAAAATAACGTTACTAAAATAAAGCAAGAGTTAGGTAAAGTAATTGTTGGACAAAAAGATATGGTGGATATGCTTATAGCATCACTTTTAGCAAAAGGACATTCTTTAATTGAAGGCGTTCCAGGTGTTGCTAAAACAATTACTGCTAAACTTTTAGCAAAATCTTTAAGTGTAGGTTTTAGTAGAATTCAATTCACTCCAGATTTAATGCCTAGCGATATTTTAGGAACATCCATATTTAACTTAAAGTCCTCTGAGTTTGAATTTAAAAAAGGCCCCATATTTTCTAATATGATTTTAATTGATGAAATTAATAGAGCTCCTGCAAAAACTCAAGCTGCGTTGTTTGAAGTTATGGAAGAGCAACAAATTACTATAGATGGACACCGCTATAAGTTAGATACACCATTTATGGTTTTAGCAACACAAAATCCTATTGAACAAGAAGGAACTTATAGGTTACCAGAAGCCCAACTAGATCGTTTTTTGTTTAAGGTAGATGTAGAATATCCAAATTTAAATGAAGAAATTGAAATTTTAACTAAAGAGCATCAGTTAGAAGAAAAAATTAAAACAGATGCTGTGTCTTCATTTCTATCGGGCAAACAAATTACAGAATATCAAAATTTAGTAACTCAAGTTTTAGTTGAAGAACATTTACTAAAGTACATTGCAGAACTTATTGTAGCGACTCGTAATAATCAATATCTATATTTAGGCGCATCACCTAGAGCATCTATAGCGATACTAAAAGCAAGTAAAGCATTTTCTGCTATGTCTGGTCGAGATTTTGTAACTCCAGAAGATATTAAACGTGCTGCAGTACCTGTTTTACATCATCGTGTTATTGTAACTCCTGAGCGTGAGATGGAAGGTATTACAAGTAAAGATATTATCAAAGATATTATTGAAACTGTAGAAATTCCTAGATAATAACTAATGGCATTTTTTAAACCATTTTATATACAACCACGCTTTTTCTATTTTGGAATTGGTATTATTTTACTATTTGGTTTAAGCTACTTTATTCCTGTGTTTTTTAATATCGCACAATTGGCAATTTTAATACTTATAGTTATTACCTTCTTAGATTTCTTGCTCATTTTTATTGGAAAACATAAAATTGAAGCAGAGCGTATAGTACCAGAAAAATTTTCGAATGGAGATAAAAACAATGTTCATTTACAAATAAAAAATAATTACCCTTTTCTTATTCGCCTTCAGATAATTGATGAAATTCCAGAACAATTTCAGGTGAGAAACTTTTTGCTTAATGACACTATTTCACCTCGAAAATCTAAAAAAATCCATTATACATTAGTCCCTAAAGAACGTGGGGAATATCATTTTGGTGATTTAAATATCTATACATCTTCTATTTTAGGTATGGTAGCTAAACGATTTATGTTTAATAGTAATGCCATGGTGCCTACCTTTCCAGGTTTTAAACAATTAAAAAGGTTTGAACTTTTAAATATTAATAAAAACTCACTAGAATATGGTATTAAAAAGATAAGACGATTGGGGCATACTATGGAGTTTGAACAGATAAAAGAATATGTTTTAGGTGACGATTTAAGAACCATTAACTGGAAAGCTACAGCTAAAAAAAATAGCTTAATGGTCAATCAATTTCAAGATGAAAAATCGCAGCCCATATATTCTATAATTGATAGAGGGCGAATTATGAAAATGCCGTTTAACGGATTGAGTTTGTTAGATCATGCTATAAATGCAACTTTAGTCATAAGTAATATTGCCTTAAAAAAACAAGACAAAGCAGGTATGTTATCGTTTTCTAAAAAAGTAGAAAATGTAATTGTTGCAGAACGTAGGAGCTCGCAAATGCAATTGATACTTCAATCGTTATATAATGTAAAAACAGATTTTTTTGAAAGTGATTTTAGTCAGCTATACTCAAGTATAAAAAGAAATATCACAAACAGAAGTCTTCTCATTTTATATACTAACTTTGAAACTCTAGATGGCTTAAACAGGCAACTTTCTTATTTAAAAGCAATAGCCAAGAACCATTTATTAATGATTGTATTTTTTAAAAACACTGAAATTAATACTCTTATTAAAGGCAAAGCAGAAACCATACAAGAAGTTTATGATAAGGTAATTGCAGAAAAATTTGCTTTTGAAAAAAGATTGATTGTAAATGAACTCAAAAAATATGGTATCTACTCCATACTAACTACTCCTGAGAATCTTACTATAGATACGTTAAATAAATATTTAGAAATTAAAGCCAGAGGGCTTTTATAATTTTTCTTTTGAAACTATAAAACAGACAGACTTGTCTACTATGATTATTTTTTATACCTTTGTTTTATGAAAGCATCTTTAGTAAGGCAAAATATAATAGATACAGCCTCTACTCTTTTTTATCAAAAAGGATATAATCTTACAGGTGTAAACGAAATAATTCGTGTCGCTGGTATAGCTAAAGCTACTTTATATAATCATTTTAAATCCAAAGAAGAATTATGTATTGCCTTTCTTCAATATAAAAACAATGATTTTTTAGAAGATATAAAAGCATATACAAGAGTTAAAAAAAGAGAAACTCTTCAAATCTTATTGTTATTCGATTTTTTAAAAGAATTTTTCAATACTAAGAATTTTAATGGCTGTTGGTGTATTAATACTATTTCAGAAATACCAAAAGACAATGTGATTATTAAATCTGAAATTCAAAAGCAGAAATTAATATTCTTGAATTTCATTGAAGATTTAATAACATATAATACAAATGATTTAAATGTTTCTGAAGTTAAAGCTTTAGCTAAACAAGTGTATGTATTATATGAAGGTGCAGTAGCAGAAAGTCATTTACATAATGCTATTTGGCCCATAGAATCAGCGCAAAAATTGTGTTCTAAATTACTAGAATAAAAAATTTAAAAATGAATAGACATACTTGTCTGTTCAATATTAATAATTAATACATATATAAAATGAAACAGTTTGAAAACAAAACAGCCTTAATTATAGGTGGAACAAGTGGGATAGGTCATGCCACTGCGCAATCATTACTAGAAAACGGAGCTACAGTACATATAGTGGGGAGGTCTGTAAATAAAGTTTCTGATGCACCAAATTTATTAAAACATAGCGTTGACATTACCAATGCAAATGATGTACAAAAATTAACTTCAACAATTGAAAGCTTAAACAATTTAGACTATTTGGTTAATGCATCAGGCATTTTTGGTCCTAAACCATTTTTAGATCATACAGTTGCAGATTATGACTCTTACCAAGATTTAAATAGAGGTTTCTTTTTTATAACACAGGCCTCAGCAAAAAAAATGAGAGCAACTCAAGGTGGATCTATAGTTAATGTAGGGTCAATGTGGGCGAAACAAGCTGTTAAGGCTACACCTTCTTCCGCATATTCTATGCAAAAAGCAGGATTACACTCTTTAACACAACATCTCGCTATGGAATTAGCAGATGATAATATTAGAGTAAATGCAGTATCTCCTGCTGTAGTAAGCACACCAGTGTATCATGGCGTTTTTGGAGGAAAAGAAGAAGCAGAAAAAGCTTTAGAAGGGTTCAATGCATTTCATCCTATAGGAAGAAATGGAACTGCTGAAGATGTAGCAAATAGTATTACCTTTCTTTTATCTGATAAAGCATCATGGGTAACTGGAGCAATTTGGGATACAGATGGTGGTGTAATTGCTGGTAGAAACTAACTTACTATATATTTAAGTATTTGCTATAAAAAAGCATCAAGAATTATAATTCTTGATGCTTTTTTAATTAAATTGATTTGGCTTTCCTCTATCATTTTTGCATTTTATCTAAACTTCTTGTTTTAGTGAATGTTATCTCTTCATTTCTTTTAAATTTATCTTTTTTTGCCATATCTTGGCTTGGCTATTAATAAATTAACTAAGGATGAGAAGTTTAAAACAATTAGTTCTATTACTAACTGTTACATTGTGTTCTACACCTATTCAACAGGTAAACGCTCAAGATGCTCTGAATAAATGGGGTATTAATCTAGGTCTTAATGCTATTACTAATCCAATACGTGTTGGTTCACTATTAGAAAATGTAGCTGACGCAGATTTTACAGAAGATTTTTCAACTACAAACTTTGATCCTGCTGGATTTAAATTAGATATTACAAGATATATAGCTGCAAAATTTTCATTTGGTATCTCAACATCCGTAAATAATATTACATTAAATAATGATCCGTCTGATGAAGAATTACCATATGCATCTGTTAATGGTCGATTTAAGTATGTAATAGGTAATGGATTAATTTTTAAACCTTATATTCTTTTAGGTGGTGGATATACTTGGGTTGATGATATTGGGGCTGGTACTGCTAATGGAGGAATTGGATTTGATATCTTTTTTTCAAACAATTTCGGAATAAATATAGAAGGTGTTTATAGACAAGCATTTTTAGATAGAGGTATACATCATTCTCAATATTCAGCTGGTTTAATCTATAAATTTGGAGCTAGA
>CAZECB010000107.1:0-6910 GCA_964510745.1 uncultured Flavobacteriaceae bacterium
TTTGACTCAAAAAGTATATATTTAACTTTCATTCCCCAATAATCAATTATACTGAAATACATTTAGCAATAGTTAAGCATTTAGTTGAACATACTTTTAAGCATACATACAAAACGGATAGTATAGAAGATATCCTATGGGATATTGTCTCTAACTGTGTTAAACTTTTAGATTTTGAAGATTGTGTTATCTACCTTTATGATAAAAATAAAGATGTCCTCGTTCAGAAAGCTGCCTATGGTCCTAAACGTGGTGATGAATGGACGGTTTCTAACCCTATAAATTTAAAAATAGGCCAAGGTATCGTTGGATCGGTTGCGCAATCATTTGAGGCAGAAATTATTAACGATTGTACTAAAGATCCAAGATATGTAGTTGATGATTTTGGAAGATATTCTGAAATCTCAGTACCTCTTGTTTTTGAAGGTAATTTAATAGGTGTAATTGATTCTGAGCATTCTGAAAAACACTTTTTTAAGTCAGAACATTTGGATATTTTAAAGAGTATTTCATCCATTTGTGCCATTAAAATTGCTGAGATGCAAGCCAATGCAAAAAATCAGGTATTGGCACGTTTTTTTGATGAAACTCCCCATCCAACCTTACGATTAGATAGCAATGGAATTATCTTAAATAGAAATAAAGCTGCAGAGAATCTTTTGAAACAATGGGATATTGTCGATAATAAAATTTGTGATGATGCCGTTTTACAGCTTATAACTTCAGTATTAAGTGACAATAAAGATGATTCAGTTGAAATAGTTCTGGTGAATGATATTTATAGACTCATCTTTCACCCTGTTTTTGATCGTCAATATGTTAATGTTTACTCTAGTAATGTCACAGCTTTAAAAAATGCAAAGGAAGAAGCAGAGCTTTCAAACAAGATAAAAGGTAAATTTCTCTCTGTTATAAGCCATGAAATACGAACACCTTTAAATGCCATTATTGGAAGTCTAAATTTATTGAAGTCAGAGAACTCAACTGATAAGCAATTGGAGTATTTAAACACAGCAGATTTTGCAAGTGATAAACTACTCACGCTTTTAAACAATGTTTTAGATGATGAAAAAATAGAGGCTGAAAAAATGGAAATTGAAAATGTTCATTTTAACTTAAGAGCCTTAGTTAGTAATCTAAAAAATGCTTTTATTTTCGAAACAAATTCTGCTAATAATAACCTAGATTTTGTGATAGAAAATAACATCTATCAGAGTTTTTATGGTGATGAAACAAAACTATTTCAGATTTTAATAAACCTTCTAAATAATGCGATAAAATTTACCAAAAACGGAAATATTACCATTAAAATCAAGGAAGATCATATTAATGATAATACATGTACTTTACGATTTGAAGTGACCGATACAGGAATAGGTATTCCTCCTGATAAACTACAAAGTATATTTAAACCTTTTCAGCAAGCAGAAAATTCTATAACAAGACGTTTTGGAGGGACTGGGTTAGGTTTATCGATTGCTAAAGATTTGGTTGAATTATTAGGTGGTACTATTAGCGTAGAAAGCAAAATAGGAAAAGGAACTACATTTACAATGATACTAGATTTAATTAGAAGTGATAAGAACGTAATTCTAGAAAATAAGAAACACTTTGAGTTCAACCCTAAAGCTTTGACAAATGTTAAAGTATTATTAGTTGATGATAATAAGATCAACCTGAGAATAGGTGAGCAATTCTTAAAAAAATGGGGAGCTGTAGTATTAAAAGCTGAAAATGGCTTAGAAGCTTTTAAAGCTTTTGAAAAACATGACTTTGATTTAGTTTTAATGGATATTCACATGCCAGAATGTAATGGTTACGAAGCTACAAAGAAGATTAGAAAATCTAAAAAAACTAATAATAATTTACCTATTATTGCTACTACTGCTGATGTTACAAAACAAAGCCAATTTTTAGCCAGACAAGCTGGAATCAATGATATTATTTTTAAGCCGTTTAAACCTGAGAATTTTCTTGAAAAAATAAAATTAGTGCTTAAAAAGGAATCTGTTTAATTCGGTAAATTGTTTACCTCCAAAATTAACTGTTGTAATACCAGTTGAAAGATTAACGGATATTTGTTTATGTATTATTTGAGTATAAAGTTTTGATTTTGAATAGTAATTAAGTTAATTGGTTTGATTAGAACTATTAAATATTTAGCAAGAGCTTATAAATTGTTAGTTTTGCGTCATAATTTAAAAAAACCACTACAAGATTTACTGTGAAAAAAGATATTGAAATACCAAAAGTTGAAGGTGTATATATTGCTGTTGTTAATGAATTTAATATCATTTATAAAACGCAAGACTGGAACGCTTATATTATTAATGATAAGGAGGTAGATTTAGACCTAGTGCTTATTGTTTCCGGAGGGTATAGTCAAGATAAAATTACGTCTACCATACGCCGTAAATTAGATAAGCTTCCTAAAAAGAGTTATGCTAAAATAGAATTGATGCAAGAGGCTGTATTTACATTAAATAACACTTTTAAAGTGACTTTTTTTGAAGGGAATACTATGTTTGAAAAAACATATTTATTTAGAAAAAATACTATTAATTTAAAAGCATTACAATCTATTCCTTTAATGGAAGAGAAAGGGATTTTAGTAAAATAACACTTTAGTAAAAATAAGGTTTAATTTTTGAAATTCATTAAACTTAATTAATAAGTGCGTTAGGGATAGAACAATTTGTTTAAGCTCTTTTTTTTCTCAAAAAAAGCGAATAGTGAAAGCTCGATCTTTAGGTAACGCTATAATGATAGATGCATTATTAATCTAATTTATCCGTTAATTTTTCAAATACTTTCTTAGGATCTTTACCTTCATAAAGCACGCAATAAACCGCATTAATTATAGGGAGTCGTGTTTTTTTGATATTCTTTTTATTGAGTAAAAAAGCACTTTTAGTAGCATAATACCCTTCTGCAACCATATTCATTTCTAACATGGCAGATTTTACGGTATAACCTTTACCAAGCATATTACCAAACATACGGTTTCTAGAAAACACAGAATAGCCAGTAACTAATAAATCACCTAAATAAGCAGAGTTGTTAATGTTACGTTTCATCTTGTGCATTTTTTTAATAAAACGCTTCATCTCACGTATGGCATTACTCATGAGCACACTCTGAAAATTATCACCATAACCTAAACCATGGGCAATACCTGCAGCTATGGCATAAATGTTTTTTAACATAACGGCATACTCTGTACCAATAATATCATCATTAATTTTGGTTTTGATATAACTACTTGAAAATTGATTTGCAATTTCTTGGGCTTTTGCAGAATTTGCACAAGAGATAGTAAGGTATGATAAACGTTCTAGTGCTACTTCTTCAGCATGACACGGACCAGCAATGACTCCAATATTTTCAAAAGATATATTGTATTTGTTATGAAAATGTTCACCTACTAATAATCCAGTTTCTGGAATAATACCTTTTACAGCAGAAACTATGGTTTTATTACTAATATCTATGGTTAATTTTTTTAATTCAGAATGAATAAATGCTGAAGGCACTACAAAAATTAAAATATCAGCGTATGCGGCAATTTCATTAATGTCATTACTTAATTTTAATTGCTCTAAATGAAACTCAACTGAGCTTAGATAATTAGGATTGTGTTGTTCTTTTAAAAGATGCTCCTTAGTATATATGCTTCGCATATACCATCCAATTTCATTTAGGTTTTCACAAAGCATTTTTACAATTGCAGTTGCCCAACTCCCGCTTCCAAAAACAGCATATTTTAATTCTGAAGCCATAAACAGTTTATGATTTTTATCGTTTTCAAAAGTACATAAAATATCATACTATAATAATTATAAGCGAATAAACCATTATGTTTTTGGTAAGAAGTTTGAACAGTTTAAGTGAAAAAATAACGTTAAGGTTATTATTTTTTATAAAAATTCATTTCATCTAAATACTGCCATACATATTCTGGTAAAAGCGGACGAATATTTTTTCCTTCTTTAATAGAATTACGAATAAAAGTAGAGGAAATCTCCATAATAGGCGCATCAATATAATGTACTTTTTTATGTGTTTTTAAAAGTGCTTCTGTTTTGGTTTTTGAAATTCTAGGATACACATAAAGATTATAATTCTCTAAAATAGTTTCGTAGTTTTTCCATTTATGAAAACTGTTTAAATTATCCTCACCCATAATTAAATTAAATTGATGCTCAGGATATTTTTCTTCTATATGAACTAAAGTATTTATTGTATAATTAGGCTGAGGAAGTTTAAATTCAATATCACTTGACTTTAATTTGGAATAGTCTTCAGTCGCTAAAAAAACCATTTGCAGACGCTGATAATCATCGAGTAAAGTCTGTTTTTTTTTAAACGGACTTCTAGGAGTAACTACAAACCAGACTTGATCTAAATCACTAAATTCAACAATATGATTAGCAATAGTTAAATGCCCAACATGAATAGGGTTAAATGTACCAAAATAAAGACCTATTTTCATGTATTATTGATTTATAAAATTGCCAACTATAGTTTCAGCTTCCTGGAGGGCAGTTTCTAAATTGTCATTTTCTATAATCACATCAAAAAGAGGCGATGTTGCTAATTCTGCTGATGCTTTTGCGACACGCATATTAATTTTATCGTCACTTTCTGTTTGTCGTTTTTTTAAGCGAATTTTAAGCTCGTCTATACTTGGCGGTTTTACAAAAATAGCAATAGTCTGTTCTGGAAATTTTCGCTTTATACGCAAGCCTCCAGAGACATCAATATCAAAAATAACATGTTTGCCTTTTGCCCAAATACGTTCTACTTCAGTTTTTAAAGTCCCATAAAAATTATCACGATACACTTCTTCCCATTCTAAAAACAAATCGTTTTTAATATTATCTTTAAACGTTTCTAAAGACAAAAAATAATAATCTTTTTCATGAATTTCTGTGTTTCTTTTTTTACGTGAAGTTGCAGATATAGAAAATTCTAAATTTAATCGCTCTTGTTTTAATAAATGCTTAACAATAGTAGTTTTTCCAGAGCCAGAAGGAGCAGAAAAAACAATGAGTTTACCTTTATTCATTAAAGTACGTTTAATAATTGTTCTTTAATTTTTTCTAATTCATCCTTCATTTGTACAACTAGCTTTTGCATTGGTGCATAGTTGGATTTTGATCCGATAGTATTAATTTCTCTACCTATTTCTTGGCCAATAAACCCTAATTTTTTACCATTAGAATCGTTAGAATTTAATGTTTTTATAAAATACTCTAAATGATTTTTTAAACGAACTTTCTCCTCGGTGATATCAAACTTTTCGATATAATAAACCAGTTCTTGTTCAAAACGATTTTCATCTACTCTCTCCTTAATATCAGAAATACCTTTTTGTAAACGTTCACGAACGCCTTCAATACGCTCAGGGTCCATAGTGATTACGTCTTCCAAAACAGAATCAATAGTTTGTATACGTTTAACAAAATCATTCTCTAAAACTTTACCTTCTTCTGTCCTATATTGGTTAATTTTAACTAATGTATTGTGTATTTCAGTTTCAATAGATTTCCATTCATCTTCATCAATTTCATCACGTACTGTATTTAATGCGTCGGGCATTTTTACAGCCATATGTAAAAGCTCCATAGCATCACCATTAACAACACTTTTAAGCTGTTTCATATAAGCTTTTATAACAGGTTGATTAATTTGTGTTGAAGCTTCTTCGCCTGTCGTTTCTAGATATAATGAAAAGTCTACTTTACCACGTTGCAACTGAGAAGCAATTAATTTACGAATAAACAATTCTTTCTCTCTATAAACAGAGGGCATTCTAGCATTTAAATCGAGACTTTTACTATTGAGAGATTTTATTTCAATAGATATTTTTTTTGTAGGAAGTTGTAAAATACTCTTCCCATAACCTGTCATCGATTGTATCATTCTTAAAAATTAAAGTTACACAAAGGTAATAAAAACAATAGGCTTAAATCTAGCTTGCAATAAATGCTTTTGCAGCTTGAATAACCTTTGCAGAATTACCTATAAAAATAGTCTCATTTACAATAATAACAGGGCGTTTTAAAAATGTATAGTGTTCTAAAATATAATGTTTAAAGTCTTTTTCTTGAAGATTTTGTTCTTTCAGCCCCATTTCTTTATACAATTTTGCGCGCTTGCTAAATAAAGCTTCGTAGCTATTAGAGAATGAATGCATTTCTTCTAACTGTTTAACAGTTATAAATTCTTCTTTTATATCTTGTAATATAAAATCTGAGGTTGGTGCTATGTCTTTTAAAATACGCATACACGTATTGCAAGTTTTTAAGTAGTATATTTTTTTCATAACATTTTATGCAAATCCTGATAATTATCGGGAGATTTTTTTTTTAATGAAACTTAATTATTGAATAATTTTGTGATACAAAGAAAATCAATTCATCATAAAATAAGTACTTTTAACAAAAAATAAGAATGAATTACGTATTTGATATTTGTTTAAAAAACCGAACCATTTTAAACTCATTTTTAGAGAATTTAACTTTAAAAGAGTTAAACAAAGTTCCAGAAGGATTTAATAATAATGTCATTTGGAATATAGCTCATGTCATCGTGACTCAAGAACTTTTGGTATATAGATTATCGAATTTAAAAGGAAAAGTAAGTGACCATTTAATAGAAAAATATAGAAAAGGAACTCAAACTGAAAGTAATGTCACACAAACTGAAGTTAATGAAATTCAAGATTTGTTATTTTCTACTATTGAAACTACAAAAGCAGATTATGAAAAAGGCATTTTTAAAACATTTAATGAGTACACTTTATCTACAAAAGGAGTTTTGAGCCATGTAGAAGACGCATTGTATTTTAATAAGGCTCTAGACTAGAAGGTTTCATTTTTTTATAAATATATAATAATTACTATGA
>CAZECB010000108.1:0-6892 GCA_964510745.1 uncultured Flavobacteriaceae bacterium
TCTTTAAAACTGGAACCGTAGGTGCTATTGGTGTATCCGAAAGTAACCCTAATATTGTCGTCGTTGGCATGGGTGAACATGCCGCTCGTGGTGTCATGACCTCTATGGGTGATGGTGTCTACAAATCTACCGATGCTGGAAAAACATGGACACATTTAGGATTAGACAACTCACGTCATATCTCTGATGTGATTATTCATCCTAAAAATCCTGATATTATATTTATTTCTGTACAAGGTGCACAATATGGCCCTACAGAAGAACGAGGTGTATATCGCTCAATAAATGGTGGTAAAAACTGGGAACGCGTATTATATGTCAATGATATTACTGGCGCTTCTTCCCTATCGATGGATATGAAAAATCCATTAATTTTATATGCAGCTATGTGGCAACATCAGCGTTTTCCTTGGAAAATTGAATCTGGTGGTCAAGGTTCTGGTCTATATAAATCAAATGATGGTGGTACTACTTGGGAGCAATTAAAAGAAGGGCTTCCTAAAGATTTTGGAAAAGCTGGTATTTCTGTATCTCGAGCTAATCCTGATCGCGTGTATGCGGTTATAGAAGCTGAAGGTAAAAAAGGAGGCGTATATCGATCTGATGATGCTGGTAAAAAATGGAATCAAGTTAATTCAGACCGTATCAATATTACACGTTCTTGGTATTATATGGAAATTTTTGCAGATCCTCAAGATGAGAATCGTGTTTATGTGCTCAATGCACCAATGACAAAATCTATTGATGGTGGTAAAACATTCACACCATTACCAACACCTCACGGCGATAATCACCATTTATGGATTCATCCCTTTGACAATTCTAAAATGATCAACTCTAATGATGGAGGTGCTAATGTATCTAATAACAGTGGTAAAAGTTGGAGTACACAACAAAATCAGTTAACGTCACAATTTTATCGTGTGATCACAGATAATTTAGTCCCTTATAATATTTATGCTGGACAACAGGATAATTCAACTATAAAAATTAAAAGTCGTACTAATGATGGAGGTATTGATTGGAAAGATTGGGAACGTGTTGCTGGTGGAGAATCTGCCTTTTTAGCTTTTGACCCTGATAATCCTGAAATTGTTTATGGTGGTACCTATCAAGGAAACATTAGTAAATGGAATCGTACATCTAAGGAAGTAAAATCCATTAAGGAATATCCTGAGTTAGCTTTAGGTAACGCCCCTAAAGATTTTAAATATCGTTATAACTGGAATGCACCGATTATTACTTCTCCGCAAAACAGAAAAGTGGTTTATCACGCTGGCAATGTCGTTTTTAAAACAGAAGATGAAGGTATTACGTGGAATGTCATTAGTCCCGATTTAACCAAAAACGAAAAAGATAAACAAGGTAATGGAGGAGGTCCTTATACTAATGAAGCTGCTGGTGGTGAAAATTACAACACCTTAATGGCATTGGTAGCATCACCTCACGAACAAGGTATTTTATATGCTGGTAGTGATGATGGTTTAGTACATATTACTAAAGATGATGGCGCGAATTGGGCAAATATTACGCCATTTGGAATTCCAGATGGCATTATTAATAGTATTGAAATATCACCACACAATCCAGCAACCGCGTACATTACAGTAATGCGCTATAAATCGATGGATTTAAAGCCTTATATTTTTAAAACAACCGATTATGGAGCGTCGTGGACAAAAATTGTAAACGGTATTAAAGGTGACCACACCTTTGTCCGTGTGGTACGTGAAGACACTAAACGTAAAGGACTATTGTATGCAGGTACCGAAACAGGATTGTTTATGTCTTTTGATGATGGGCAAAACTGGCAAGCGTTTCAACTCAATTTGCCTGTAGTTCCTATTAATGATTTGGTTATTCAGGATAATGATTTGGTTGTTGCTACGGCTGGGCGTTCGTTCTGGATTTTAGATGACTTAGGTGCTATTCAGAATATAAAAGATAATCAATCTGAATTTAAAATCTTCCAACCCAAAAACACCTATCGCATATTTGGAGGGAGTAGTGATAAAGCTGCAAACGGTAATGGTCAAAATCCTAAATCAGGGGTAACATTCGATTATTATTTACCAAAAATTGCCGATACCTTAGATTTAAAATTAGAAGTATTAGAAAACAATACAGTGATTCGAACCTATTCGAATAAATCTGATAAAAAATTTAAAACTTGGGGAGGTGGACCGCCAAAACCTGAAGTATTACCATCTAAACAAGGATATAATCGTTTTACTTGGAATTTTAATCGAGAAACACTTCCCGCGGTAGATAACGTGTTTGTTTTTGGTAATTATAATGGTTCTAGAGTAACACCAGGAGAATATACGTTGCGATTAACTTTAGAAGATGATTTTGTAGAAACCAAAGTGTTGATTTTACCAAGCCCAAAAGTAAGAGCAACCACTTTAGACTTTAATGCGCAGCATACCATCTTAATGACTATTGAAGATGCAGTAAGAGACATCCATGAATCAGTGAATGCAATGCGATCAGCTAAAGCGCAGTTAAAAGGGTTTGAGAAACTATTAAAAGACAATGAAACTGCTAAGTTTTTAATTGAAAAGGGAGATACTTTAATTAAACGTATTAACACTTGGGAAGAAAATTTAATTCAACCTAACCAAAAAACCTTTCAAGATGTAATTAACTTTCATAATCAACTCAATTCAGAATTAATGAATTTAAAAGATTATATCGATACACCAGATCCAAAAATCACGCAAGGTGCTAAAGAACGGTTAAACGATTTAATAGCTAATTGGAATGTTTATAAAACAGAGCGCGATGCCATTATTAATATCGAAATGAAAGCTTATAATAAATTACATAAATCATTAGATTTACCAGCGATTATTATGATGGATAAAAATTAAATTCTTTTATAACTTCTAAAAACACATAAAAAACAATATGACTAAATCAATCAAAATGAAACTTTTATTAAAAACATCAATCAGCCTCATTATCTTATTTTTCAACCTATCAATCACTCAAACGCTAAATGCACAGACTAAATTAATGTCTCAACCAGCGTTAAGCAATACACATATTGCTTTTATTTATGCAGAAGATTTATGGGTAGCCAATAGAGATGGATCTAATCCTATCCGATTAACCATAGATGAAGGTATTGAATCAACTCCAATTTTTTCGCCAGATGGTTCAACAATTGCTTTCAACGCTCAATATGATGGAAATACCGATGTATTTACCATTCCTGTTACAGGTGGTATTCCTAAGCGTTTAACTTGGCATCCTTATCCAGATTCTGTTAGAGATTTTTCGGCAGATGGAAAATCCATATTGTTTTTATCACAACGAAATACACATACTAATCGTTACTCACAATTATATACCATTTCTGTTAATGGAGGTGCTCCAACACAATTGCCAATTCCAAATGCATTTTGGGCTAGTTATTCTGATGATAATACATTTATTGCTTACACTCCACTTCCTGAAGCATTTACACAATGGAAACACTATCGAGGTGGGCGTGTTTCTACCATTTGGGTATATAACACAAAAACACATCAAGTGGTAGAAGTACCAAAACCTGCTTCTGGCAGTAATGATACCAAGCCACAATGGATGGGAGGGACAGTATATTTTAGAAGTGACCGTGATGGCGAGTTTAATTTATATAGTTATAATGTAAATTCTAAATCTGTAGAGACATTAACCAGTTTTAAAGATTTCCCTGTAGAAGACATTTACGCACATAATGGCTCTATAATTTTTGAACAGGCAGGCTTACTTCATATTTACAATACACAATCTAAAAACACAGAACGTTTAACTCTAAATATAAATACAGATTTGTTAGAATTACGAGAGCGTTTTGTATCTGGAAGTCGCTATTTAAGATCTGGTGATATTTCGCCTTCAGGAGCAAGAGTAGTGGTAGATTTTAGAGGGGATATTGTAACAGTACCCGCAAAAAAAGGGGATCCAAAAAATATTACTAAAACTACAGGTGTTCACGAAAAATTCCCCGCTTGGTCACCTGATGGAGCTACCATTGCTTATTTTTCGGATGCTTCTGGAGAATATGCGTTGCATCTAAAAAATATGAGCACTAATACGGTAACTTCTATAACTTTAAAAGGGACAGGGTTTTATGCAGAGCCACATTGGTCTCCCGATAGTAAAAAAGTAGCTTTTGTAGATAATGGTCGTAATTTGTATGTTACAGATGTAGTTTCTAAAAAAACAACTAAAATTGCTCAAGATGTTATTTTTACTCCTGGAGATATTCGTGATTTATTTGGGAGCTGGTCTCACGATTCTAATTGGATTTCTTATACGATTATTACAGCTACAAATTTTGAACAAGCATATTTATATTCAATAAATGACAAAAAATCGTATGTACTTTCGGATGGTTTATCTAATGTTTCTCAACCTGTATTTGATCCTAGTGGAAAATATGTTTATATGCTAGCCTCAACTGATGCTGGACCCATAGTAAATTGGTTCGATCAATCTAACATCGATAAAGTACTAACACATTTTGTTTATTTAGTAACCTTACAGAAAGATGTGCCTTCACCTCTAACTAAAGAAAGTGATGAAGAAGCTCCTAAAATAGCAAATAAAGAAAAAGAAGAAGAGAAAAAAGAGGGAGAAGATTTAAAAATTGATTGGGATGGGCTTCAAAATAGAATTTTAACACTTCCTATTGAGCCTGGAGTATTTAGCAACTTAAGTTTAGCTAAAGAAGGTGAGTTATTTTACTTATCACGATCTCCTCGCACACAAATTACAAGCTTAAATAAATTTAGCCTTAAAACAAGAAAATCTGAAGAGATTACACCAGCTAATATATATGGAATTGCTTCTGATGGTAAAAAAATGTGGTATCAAAGTGGGCAATCTTGGTATGTTTCTAACCTCGGTGCAAAATCAAAAGAGTCTCCTATTAATTTTAATGCCATTCATGTAAAAATTAACCCAAAAGATGAATGGGCAAATATTTTTGATGAAGCTTGGCGTGTTAATCGTGACTATTTTTATGACCCAGGAATGCACGGTGTAGATTGGAATGCAATGAAAACTAAATACAAAGCTTTTTTACCACACGTAGCCTCACGAAGTGATTTATATCGCGTAATGCAATGGATGTTTAGTGAATTGGCTGTGGGGCATCATCGTTTTTCAAGTCGTGGCGATCGTCTAAATAACCCGCAGCGTATTGGTGGTGGTCTTTTAGGCGCTAACTATACTCTTAAAAATAATCGCTACCAGATAGAAAAGATTTTTGGTGGATTAAATTGGACTCCTGACCTACGCTCCCCTTTAACAGAACCTGGAGTTGATGTAAATGAAGATGATTATATTATTGCTATAAATGGTAAAAACTTAACTGCTAACGATAACATTTATAGCTTTTTTGAAAATACAGCCAACAAAATTGTAGAGTTAACCGTGAGCAAAAAGGCTAATGGGTCTGATTCAAAAACAGTTAAAGTAACACCGCTTTCTAATGAATTTGATATTAGAAATCGTGATTGGGTAGAAGGCAATATGAAAAAAGTTCACGAAGCCACTAATGGTCAAGTCGCTTATGTATATGTTCCTAATACTACAGTTGCAGGATTTCAATATTTTAAACGTTATTTTTACCCACAAGCAGATAAAAAAGCTATTATTGTAGATGAACGCTATAATGGAGGTGGGTCATTAGCTGATTATTATATCGATATTTTGAAACGCCCAGAACAATCGTATTGGAACTTTAGATATGGTAAAGACTTTAAAGCGCCAAGTGCTTCTATTCAAGGTCCAAAAGTATTACTTACTGATGAGATGGCAGGCTCTGGAGGCGATTATTTTCCTTATTTATGGCGAAAATTTAAAGTAGGGACTATTGTAGGTAAACGCACTTGGGGTGGTTTAGTTGGTGTATTAGGATATCCAGAATTCATAGATGGTGGTATAGTTACAGCGCCTAATGTAGCATTTTATGATGAGCGAGGATTTAAAATTGAAAATGAAGGTGTTGCTCCAGATATAGAAATAGAGCAATGGCCAGAACAGGTAATTAATGGTCAAGATCCTCAATTGGATAAAGCCATTGAATTAACACTTAAAGGATTAAAAGAAAATCCGCCTAAAAAAGTAACAACTCCAACATATCCTGATAAAACAAAAAATTAATGAAACTACATATCTCTTTAATAATTATTCTTGTAACATCAGTATTTCAATTACAAGCCCAAGGCTTCGAAAACTCCGTAAAACGATTTATCACTGTCGATTCTGAAATCACAGCCATTACTAATGTCACAGTTATAGATGGCACAGGAAACGCTTCAAAAAGTAACCAAACAGTAATTATTGACAAAGGTATTATACGTTATACTGGAGATGCTGCCAATGCGCAAATTCCATCTGGAGCAAGACGCATTGATGGTTCTGGAAAAACAATTATTCCAGGACTTGTAATGCTACACGAGCATTTATTTTATACTAAACCTTTTGAAAATTGGTTTAGTGTAGGGCAAATGACATTTACCTTCCCGCGTTTGTATTTAGCAGGTGGTGTAACGACGATGCGAACTGGAGGAAGCATACAACCACAAACTGATTTAAATGTCAAAAAATGGATATCCGAAGGTAAAATGACAGGCCCTAAAATGGATGTCACAGGACCATTTATAGAACGTGAAGGACCTCGTGTACCAGAGCTTGGGTTTATAGGAAGTCAAGGAGAAGTTTCTAAAATTGTAAATTTCTGGGCAGATAAAGGTGTAACGTCCTTTAAAGTGTATAATAATATTACAAAAGAAGATTTAAGGATTGCTGTAACTGAAGCACATAAGCGTAATTTAAAAGTTACAGGTCATCTATGTTCGTTAACCTATGAGGAAGCCTCTAATATTGGTATTGA
>CAZECB010000109.1:0-6890 GCA_964510745.1 uncultured Flavobacteriaceae bacterium
TCTTTTGCTTCTAATTTTTTCTCTAAAGCAGGGTGGATGGTGGTATTTAAAAACTGACCTAACTCACCACCTAATTTATTGTGCTGTGTAAATAAATGAGTTAGTGTATATTGGTAATCGGCACCATTACTCACATGATTATCAATAAACACATCAGGTTGTACCATATGGAATATACTAGCAAAAGTCTGTGCGTTTTTAGTGTCTGCTTTTATAAAATCACGGTTAAGGTCATAATTTTTAGCATTACCTCGAAATCCGTAAGCTAATGGCCCGTTTTGATTGGTGCGAGAAGTAGAGTTTCGGTTTAAACTACCACCAATATTATAAATAGGAATAGTCACTAAAACAGTGTGTTCTGGTGCTTCAATATTACCTTGAGCAATATCACGATACAGCATCATAGTCGCATCAATACCGTCAGACTCTCCTGCGTGAATTCCGTTATTGATTAAAAGGATACGTTTGTTTTTTCTGATAGTTTCAAAATTGAATTCAGTATCAGGATTTAGCGTTACAATATGTAAGGGATATCCTGAATCGGTTTCACCAATAGCTTGAATGTGTATATCAGGATAAACGTCTGCTAAATTGTTATAATAATCAATGGTTTGCTGGTAAGTTGCTGTTTCAAGCCCGTTTGAAGTTTCAAATACGGTAGTAAAATCAATGTCTTTTTTTTCTTCGGAAATATGGCAAGCATAGATTACTAATAGGACGCTTAAAGCAAATAGTTTTTTCATAAGTTTATTGTATGTTGCGTGAGAGATTGCAGCGGCATCCTCTCATTTTTTTTGGGAGATATAGCGGAAAGCTCGACCCAGGTATTTTTGCCTGGGACACGCCCAAATTAATTTCCATCAAACTTAACGAATTTATAATAATATGCACTTGTTCATCTTTAGAATAGCTGTATTTTTGCGGCGTTTTAAATCAAACGATTATGACTGAGTTTATTAGAAAGCGTACTGCCAATGTAAAAAATGATATTTTAAGCGGATTAACCGTAGCTTTAGCATTAGTTCCAGAAGCGGTGGCTTTTGCTTTTGTGGCAGGAGTTGACCCATTAGTAGGATTGTATGCAGCGTTTATGATTGGATTAATTACCTCAATTTTTGGTGGACGTCCGGGGATGATTAGTGGAGCTACAGGTGCTTTGGCGGTAGTAATGGTAAGTTTGGTGTCTGAAGGAAATGCTATTGGTGAAGGTTTAGGATTATACTATTTATTTGCAACCGTGATTTTAATGGGTGGCATACAAATATTAGCTGGTGTTTTTAAACTCGGGAAGTTTGTACGTTTGATTCCGCATCCTGTAATGATGGGTTTTGTAAACGGATTGGCGATTGTGATATTTTTATCACAAATTAACTTGTTTAAAGTATTAGATAATGGTGAAAAAGTATGGATGCAAGGTACAGAATTATGGATTATGCTTGGTTTAGTAGCCTTGACTATGGCAATTATGTTTGGTTTGCCTAAACTTACTAAAAAAGTGCCTGATGCTTTGGTAGCTATATTAGTAGTGTCTGCTATTGTTATTTTTGGAAATCTAGATGTAGCTACTGTAGGTAGTTTTATCCGTGATGGTGGTGGTGAAGGTCTTAAAGGAGGTTTGCCAGAATTTCAATGGGATATATTTAGTGCTATTCCGTTTAATTTTGAAACCTTAAAATTTATTTTTCCTTATGCATTAATTCTAGCTGCTATTGGGCTTATTGAATCTTTAATGACTTTAAATTTAATTGATGAACTCACTGAGACTCGTGGAAACTCAAACCGTGAATGTATCGCACAGGGGAGCGCAAATATTGTTACAGGATTATTTGGAGGTATGGGTGGCTGTGCCATGATAGGACAGTCTATTATTAATATTAAAGGTGGTGGACGAACACGATTGTCTGGTATTGTAGCTGCACTAGCTCTATTAGCTTTTATTTTATTTGCTTCTGGACTGATTGAACAGGTGCCTATTGCAGCATTAGTTGGCGTGATGTTTATGGTAGTTGTAGGAACTTTTGCATGGAGTAGTTTTAGAATATTGAATAAAATACCATTTACAGACGTCATTGTGTTGATAGCTGTATCTGCTTTAACCGTAATTTTTGATTTAGCAATTGCTGTAATTTCTGGAGTGATTATTAGTGCTTTGGTGTTTTCTTGGGAAAATGCGAAGCGTATTCGCGCTAGAAAATATATTAAAGATGATGGCACAAAAGTATATGAAATATGGGGACCGCTATTTTTTGGAAGTATTCAAGCCTTTAATGGTAAATTTGATGTAAAAAATGATCCTGATCGTGTAGAGATTGATTTTATGGAATCTCGTGTAAGTGATCATTCGGCATTAGAAGCTTTGTTTAATTTAGTCGAAAAATATGAAGCTGCCGGGAAAGAATTGCATATCAAACACCTAAGTGAAGATTGCCAGATACTCATGATTAAAGCGTCTCCTAAGTTAGCTAATGTTATTGAAGAAAGTATTGATGATCCACGCTATCATGTGATGGCGAAGGCAATGAAGTGATATTTGTCATTCCAAACTAATCTGCCCCCTGAACTAAATTTGATTTGTCATCCTGAACTTACCTGTGTTGAATTAATTTGTCATTCTGAACTAGTTTCAGAATCTCATTAAACTTATAATATTTATTAGTAATACACTGGATGCTGAAACAAGTTCTGCATGACAGTGGTTTAAGCTTAGCAATACAAGATTTGTCATTTCGAACTTGTTTCGGAATCTGAATTAGATTCCCTATCCAAAGATTTCCACAAATTTTCCCAGTTAGGATTTTCCTTTTCTATCAAATTAACCTTCCATTGCCTATGCCAATTTTTCAATTGTTTTTCTCTTGCAATAGCATCATTTATATATTGAAACTCTTCAAAGTATACTAACAATTTAAGGTTATATTTAGCCGTAAACTTACTGCCTTTTCCTTCAATATGTCACTCCATCCTATCATCTATACCACCTGTTACGCCTATGTAAAGCGTGCCGTTAGGTTTATTTGTTAGTATGTAAACTCAATAGTTATGATAATCTCATCTTGGCATATCTAAATGTAATACAATTTATTATATTTAGATACTGAAAACAAGTTCAGCATGACAACGATCTGTTATTCTGAACTTGTTTGTCATTCCGATTCCTTACAATGACAACGATCTGTCATTCCGAATTTATTTCGGAATCTCTACAATTAGTTAAGACATGTCTAGATGCTGAACTAAATTCAGCATGACAACAGTTACAGGTTTGTATTTTACCTCTGAAACCCTAGTTTACGCGTTGTTTTTGCTTTGAAAAATTGTTGTAGTTGATTGTTGTAAGACCCCATTATACTTTCAAACAAAGCATCAAAAAATGAAATATAAGATTTAGAATTCCCCTTCATCACATCAAACTCTTTTTTCATATGTGCAGATTTTATTGAGAAACTACCGTTACTATTTTTTCTAAACATTAAATGCATTAAAATCAATTCTTCAGGTAAGGTTTCTGGAGCTTTGCAAACGGTAAGACCAATACCGAAATGCCAAAAGTGATCTGGTTGTAAACGAATAGCATGTATAAGCGCTGATTGTACTAAATCAAACCCTTGTTGCGGATCGATTCGATATAATGAAAACTGTGTATCAGGGACTTCATAATAAGCTTTGAACTCTTTTACCAATTCAATGGAAAACGCATGGCAGTCTGTTTTATAGTTTTCGAAATCATCTTGTGCGTCGCTGTAAGCATTGCATAATTGATGGAATTTTGAAGTGTTATTTTTTGTCATTTTAATTAAAAGTTGAAATTATTTTAAGCGTACGCTTTTAGGTACAAGTTTGGTGTAATCACCGTTATTTCTAATCACATCACGCACTATAGATGAAGCAATGTAAGAGGTTTTTGCTGCTGTTAGTAAAAACACCGTTTCGATAGGAGCTAAATCTCTGTTAGTATGAGCAATAGCTTTTTCAAATTCAAAATCGGCAGGATTACGAAGTCCACGTAAAATAAATTTAATATTCATTTTTTTACAGAAATCAACAGTTAGCCCTTCATAGGAAACTACTTTTACTTTGGGTTCATCTTTAAAAGCTTGTCTTATAAACTCTATACGCTCTTCTAAAGAAAACATATATTTTTTAGAAGAATTGACACCAATAGCTACCGTAACTTCAGCAAATAATTTTACACCACGTTTAATGATATCATAATGTCCTAACGTTAAAGGATCAAATGATCCTGGAAAAATAGCTCTTTTCATCGACAATTTTTTGTCGTTTTCGTGAAAACGGAAAACTTAATTAAGTTAATCTGTCTCAAATATAAAATTTTTAAAAGAAAAAATAGAATACAGGATATAGAAAAAAGAATACAGGCTATATTGTTACAAAGAGATTGCTTCGTCATGCTTCCTCGCAATGACATACAGATGAAAATTATAAAATATAAATTGAAGCGTCATTGTGAACAAAGTAAGGCAATCTGTTTAATTTTACTTCAATTTTTCAAAGCTTCTTCAATAGCGTTCTCAAACAATTCTGATAAAGAAATACCTGCTGCTATTGCTTGTTGCGGTAAAATACTTTCTTTTGTAAATCCAGGAACTGTATTAACTTCTAATAAATGTGGTTCTCCATCTTTAAAAATAAATTCACTTCTACTAAACCCAGTTAGTTTTAAAACCTCATACACTTGTTTTGCGATAGCATTTGTTTTTTGAGTCATATCATCACTAATACGTGCAGGAGTAATCTCTTGAGATTGCCCTAAATATTTAGCGTTGTAATCAAAAAAAGCATTGTCAGTGACAATTTCGGTGATAGGCAATACTTTAATTTCACCTTTATAAGTGATGACGCCAACAGATACTTCAGTGCCTTTTAAAAAAGATTCAATTATAATTTCATCATCTTCATCAAATGCTATTGTAATAGCGGTTTGTAAATCTTCTTTTTGGTGTACTTTGGTAATCCCAAAACTGCTTCCAGCTTTATTGGCTTTTACAAAACATGGTAAGCCTACTTTGGTAATGATAGCATTTTCATCTACTGTATCTCCAAGATTTAAAAAATAAGACTCAGCCATTTTAATACCATAAGGTTTTAATGTGCTTAAACAATCTCGCTTATTAAAAGTCAACGCTGCCTGATACATACTGCAAGAAGTGTGAGGTATATTTAATAATTCAAAATACCCTTGCATAAAACCATCTTCGCCCGGTGACCCGTGAATAGCATTAAATACACAATCAAAATTAATAAAACGATTAGCAACTCGTACAGAGAAATCATCTTTATTTATAGGAAATTCTCCATTATTAGCATCAACATACACCCACTTGTTTCTGAATATATGAATACGATAAGCATTGTACTTTCTAGTGTCTAACGTTTCATAAACAACATTTCCACTTTTTAAAGAAATCTCATATTCACTAGAATATCCACCCATAATGATGGCGATGTTTTTTTTCATAACATTTTCCGCGAAGGCGGAAATCTTTTTTAATTAAACAATCAATAATTAATACAATTAATCGTTTTGTAAAAATATCATTTATTTAGTTTAAACGAAACTAGGGAGATATTTTTTTAAAGACATATCAACCTTTTATTACCATAGTGCGTATATAAAACAAACCTTGATAAACGAAACTTAAAAAAACAAAATATAAACAAAGGTTTAGAATCAGAAATTTGTTTAGTTTTGTTACATATCAACACTAACAATGCAAATAATTAAATTTCTTAAGAGTAAAGTATTTTTGACACAATTAGCAATTGCCGCTGTGGCTATAGTTGTATTATGTTTTCTTGTTTTATTATGGCTTAAATCATACACTAGTCATGGTGAATTTGTAAAAGTTCCGGAGCTTAAAGGTAAAACTCTAGATGTTGTAGAAATAGAATTAAAAGATAAAGATTTAGCAATGGTAGTTCAAGATTCTGCAAATTACAATCCTAAATACCCTAAATACTCAGTCATAGAGCAGCAACCACTAGCTGGTGCATCTGTAAAAGAAAACAGAAAAATTTATTTAGTCCTTAACCCGTCAGGGTATAAAAAAATTGAGGTTCCTAATATTATAAGACGTACTATACGTCAGGCAAAACCCAATTTGGAAGCTTTAGGTTTTACTGTTGGAAAAATTACTTATATAGATGATATTGGTAAAGATGAAGTGATACGAATAAAACATAAAGGCAAAACCATAAAAGCTGGTGTTATGTTAGAAAAAACATCTAAAATAGACTTGGTTTTGGGAAACGGAAAACGCCAATAATCAAAAACTAATGGAAAAGGGTACCACGTTACCAGAAGAGAATAGTGATCTTTATGAACATCATTCTTTTGTTGCAGTAAAGGGGCAACAACCACTTCGTATTGATAAATATTTAATGAATTTTATTGAGAATGCGACGCGTACTAAAATACAAACTGCTGCAAAAGATGGTAGTATTTATGTTAACGGCACACCTGTAAAATCCAACTATAAAGTAAAACCTTTTGATGAGATAAAAGTATTATTTACGCATCCGCCTTATGAATATTTATTAACTCCAGAAGATATTCCTTTAGATATTGTTTATGAAGATGAGGAATTACTTGTAGTCAATAAACCTGCAGGTATGGTTGTGCATCCAGGCCATGGTAATTACTCTGGAACTTTAATAAATGCATTGACATTTCATTTTGAAAACCTTCCTAAAAACTCAGATGAGCGGCCAGGACTAGTTCACCGTATAGATAAGGATACTAGCGGATTGTTAGTAGTTGCTAAAACAGAGCAAACTATGACGCATTTATCAAAACAGTTTTTTAATAAAACAAGTGATCGAGAATACATTGCATTAGTTTGGGGAAATGTTGAAGCTGATCAAGGAACTAT
>CAZECB010000110.1:0-6854 GCA_964510745.1 uncultured Flavobacteriaceae bacterium
CTGAGTCATACATTACTAAATAGCCTAAAAATACAAAAGCAATCCCTAAAATAATGGTGCCTATATAACCTATATTAAAGTCAAATAATGATGATTTAGTATTTAAATCAGTGTTTTCTTTTTGCTTCTCAACTGTCCAAAGCGAATGAAAAACAGCAATGTCTAATGGTGCTGGCATCCAACCCATGAATGCCGCTAAAAACCCTATTTCTATAGTTCCTTTTGGTAATATTTGAACAAAAGACATTGGAGAATTGTTATTTGCAAGTGCTACAATTACAGCTCCTAATGTGCTTATTGTTAAAGTGATAATAATGACTTTTATCATAATATCGAGTAATTTGTACTTTCCAATAAAAATTAAACTCATACAAATAGCCAATATAACTATAGACCAGACTTCTATGCTTATAAAATCACCAAATAAAGAGGTTGCTAAACCAGCAGTTACAATAGTTACAGCAGTTTGTATGGTAAACATAGTGGCAAACGTCAAGATGTAATACGCTATTAATATACCATTACCTAATTTTTTATAGCCATCTAAAAGACTTTCTCCTGTAGCTGATGCATATCTAGGTCCAAACTGAAAAAATGGATATTTAAATAAATTAACTAAAAGTAAAGCCCATAATAATCCTAAACCAAAATCTGCTCCAGCTCTAGTAGATTGTACAAGATGAGATACACCTATAGCAGCACCAGCAAATAATAAACCAGGTCCGAGTTTTTTTAGATTAAATTTCAAGAAGTTTTAATGTTTTATTTTCAAAATGAATGACTGTGTTTTCAAATATATGTTTTCTATATAAAACAATCTTAAATAGTGGTAATTATTAAAATTAAATTATTTTTCTTGAATGATTCCTGCTAACAATTTTTTAGCACGAAGTAATTTTACTTTTACATTATTCATAGGCTCATTAAGTTCATTAGAGATTTCTTGATAACTCAGTTCAAGAAAATACCTCAAATTAATAACTTCTTGGTAATGAGGTTTTAATTTTTTTATATCACGTAGTAGTTTTGCTAAATTTTGTTCTGTAATAATTTTATCTTCAGGAGACGGAGATTCATCTATAATATTATGTACATGTTTTTCATTATGTGGATTTCTATCATTTGAAATAGATGTTTTTTTCTTGCGAAGGAAATCGATATGGATATTTTTAGAAATGGTAATCAACCAAGTTTTAAACTTATAAGCTTCATCAAATGTGTTTATCCTATCAAATGCTTTAGAAAAGGCTTGAATTGTAATATCCTCAGCATCATTTTCGTTTTCAGTACGTTTTAATAAAAACCTATATACATCATTCCAATATTTGTCAAGCAAAAAGTTAAATGCAATTTGATTGTTTTCTTTTGCTTTTTTAATAGCGTTTTTTACTTCCAATGATTTTGCTTTGAAATAATATTGGAGCTAAAGATAACTAATTGTGTGAAAATCAAAAATAATTCAAGTATAGGAAGAATTATAATGGTGTCTAATTCATTCAATTTTCTAGCCGAAGGAATTAAACTAACAAGTTGTATGGTAAGCCTTAAAACAATTAATCCTAAAACAATTTCCAATTGAAAAGAAAATGATAGTAATAAAATAGCTAAAACCCAGAATAATAATTGGGAACTATAAAACAAACCTAGTAATAATTTATGTTTTGATTTATAGTATTTTGATGCTGAAATATGTCGTCTTTTTTGGGTAATCCATGTTTTAAATGATGTTTTAGGTAATGATTCTGTGAAGCTTGATTTGGTAAAACAAATAGTTGTATTTTTAGAATTAGCAACTTGATTGATAAATAAATCATCATCCCCAGAACGTACTTGCATATGATTAATAAAGCCATTAGCTTTAAAGAATTCATTTTTTTGATAAGCTAAATTACGCCCAACTCCCATATAGGGTATTCCTGATTTTGCATATGAAAAATATTGTACAGCAGTCATTAACGTTTCAAAACGAATTAATTTATTTAAAAATGAATTTGACCTTTTATAAGCACCATAACCTAAAACAATAGATTTTTTATCTTCAAAATGTTTTGTCATTTCTGTAATCCAATATTTTGACAGAGGTCTACAATCAGCATCTGTAAATAGTAAATGCTCATGATTTGAAGCTTTAATGCCTAATGTTAATGCATATTTTTTACTCCCCCAAAACGCTTCATTATTTTCAACATCAACTATTTTTATGTTATTGTGTTGTTTTTGAAATGTATTCATGATTTCTAATGTATTATCATTAGAAGCATCATTTATTAAAACAATTTGAAAGTTTGGATAATCTTGATTTACAATTGAAGGTAGAAACGTCTTTAGATTGTCAGCTTCATTTTTAGCACAAATAATTATAGAGATTGGAATATTTTTTTTAGATATATTTTTTGTTTTTGCATAGGTAAATTTTAAAAACAAAAATCCATAAAATAAAAATTGAATAAAAATAGTGCCAATAAAAACATAAAGTAAGATGTTTAAAAAGGACATCTTCTAATTATGAATGTTGAGGCTCGCTACAAGAATCAAATTGATCTGGACTTTTTCCACAAAACCCACATGCTTCTCCATTTTTATTTAACATAGGATTTTGACTTGCACATGTGCCTGCAAATTTACCATCTTTTTTAGCCCAAATTTTAATAGCAATTCCTGCAATCGCTAGCCCTAAAAGTAGAAGTGTGATTAAAAAAAGTTTCATAATTAAAATGCTTTACGCAAAGATAATTATTTTAAGCAAAAAAATATTGTTAATTTGAATGAGTTTAACAGATTGTAAAATTACTTGTTATTTTTCGTTATCGGAATTTCTGCTACAGAATTTTCTATCGAAGCAACATTATTACCTCCTTTAGGTTCAATAGTGATATTTAAACTAAGCGCATCTTGAATATAAGGTACAGATTTAAGTTTTCGATCTGCAATATCTAAAACCCCTAAATTAACCATACCATCTTGTAATTGTGCCCACATTTGATAACATTGTTCATCTGATAGCTCTGGTAATGCTACAATATCAATAAGTGATGATTTCTCAATAGGATTGATATAAGCTACTGTTTTTAACTCTTTGGCACGTTCATTTCCTCTAAGTACATACTTCTGAGTTTCAGGATTATTAAGTTTCATAAACTCACGTATCATAGCATCTAGCTTATCATTATTATTCTCTATATCACCACGTAAATCAAAAATCTCTTCAGCTATAGTATTATTTTCATTTATAAGTTGTTGGTTATTATAAAATAGATACGAAGTTCCAGCAAAAAGAAATGCAATAAAACTAGCTGCTATTGCATACCAAGGTGATCGTTTTGTTTTTTGTTGTATTGAAATTGCTGGTGTATCATCTATAGCATTTAAAACAGATCCTAGAATATGTGAAGGTGCATTTTTAGCATATGTTTTTGATGAGATTTCTAATTGGTCTTGAAGTATATCATATTCTTCTTTTACTTCAGAATACTTATTAATAAATTGTTCTACAGTTTTTGTTTCTGAAACAGAAGTAGCACCAATGATATATTTGTCTAATAAATCAGATCCTAAAAATTCTTGTACATGTTGTTCCATAATTTTTCTTTTAAGGATTATAGATTTTTTTCAATTCCCGTAATCCAATTTTTAATCTAGATTTTATTGTACCTAGCGGAATGTTTAATTCTTCACTTGCTTCTTGTTGCGTCATTCCTTCAAAAAACAACGCATTGAGTACCGTTTGGTATTTTAAATCTAAACTTGCTAAATGCTGTTTTAAATCTATTGTATTTGAATTTATACCAGAAGTAGCTAATTTATATACGTTAGAGTCTGCAATTTGGACTTCTTTATCAAATTTTAAATTATGACTTCTTAATTTGTCTATGGCAGTATTCCTGCAAATACGGTACATCCAAGTAAATAATTTAGCTTTACTAGAATCGTATTTTTTTGCATTTTTCCAGATCTTAACAAAACTTTCTTGAAGTGCATCTTCTGCTAAAGCGTCATTATTAGTCACTTTACTAATAACTCCTAATAGAGAATTTGAGTAATTCTCGTAAATTAACGTGATTGCTCTTTTATCTCCTTCTTTTAATAAGGATACGATATGTTGTTCAAGTTTTATCAAAAAGTTTGAAATCTACAAATTAGTTCTAATAAAAAAAAGAATTTTTTTATAGGACTAAAAAATATTTACTTCAGCTTCTAAATTTATATTAAAAATACGTTTGACTGTGTGTTGTATAAGTTGCGATAATTTATAAATATCTTCACCTTTCGCACCTCCATAATTAACTAATACTAATGCTTGATTTTTGTGCACGCCATGATTTTCAAAACGTTTACCTTTAAATCCAACATGTTCAATTAACCATCCAGCTGGAATTTTTACGGTATTTTCTGAAACAATATAACTAGGTATTTCTGGAAAATCTAATCTTAAAGATTTAAATTGATTTTTAGAAATAATTGGGTTTTTAAAAAAACTACCACTATTACCAATTAATTTTGGATCTGGTAATTTAGAACTTCGGATAGCAATTATAGCTTTTGAAACGTCTTTAATTGTTGGTTTTAAAACTTGCATTCTCTTTAATTCTTCTTTTATAGCACCATAATCAGTTTTTAAAATATGGTTTTTATTAGATAACTTAAATGTGACTTCTAAAATTATATATTCTCCTTTTATCTCTTGTTTAAAAACAGAGTTTCTATAATCAAAATTACAGTCTGCTCTTGTAAATACTTTTATAGTTTGTGTAGAAATATGTAATGCGCGGCATTTAATAAAAGTGTCTTTTAACTCAACACCATAAGCACCTATGTTTTGAATGGGAGCAGTACCAATATTACCAGGGATTAACGATAAGTTTTCAATACCTCCTAAATCATGCTCTAATGTCCACAATACAAATTGATGCCAATTTTCTCCTGCTGAAGCATTTACAATTGTAAATTCGTCATTTTTTGAAATAATATCAATTCCTTTTAAATCTAAATGAATTACAAGACTATCAATATCTTTAGTGAGTAACATATTACTACCTCCACTAATTATAAAATGTTTGGTATGTTCTTTTAAAGAAAGTACTGATTTAAGTTTATCAATACTTGTTACCGATACAAAATGTTTTGCATTAACATCAATACCAAATGTATTGTAGGGTTTTAAAGATATGTCTTGTAAAATAGTCATTAAGCATTATAGGTAATTAAAGCTTGTTTTAAAATTTCTACAGAACGAATCAAATCTTCTTGTTTAAGCACGTATGCTATTCTAATTTGGTTAGTACCCACTCCTTTAGTAGAATAAAAACCTGCAGCAGGAGCTACCATTATAGTTTCTCCGTTGAAATTAAATTTTTCCAACATCCATTGTGCAAAATCATCGGCATTGTCTACAGGCAACTCTGCAATACAATAAAAAGCACCTTTAGGTTTTGCTACTTTAATACCCTCTATTTTTTGTAACTCTTTAATAAGTGTATTTCTTCTTGCGACATATTCTTCAATAACAGCATCAAAATAACTTTGCGGTGTTTCTAGAGCAGCCTCACTTGCAATTTGAGCATAAGTTGGTGGTGATAAGCGTGCTTGAGCAAACTTTAAAGCGGTACTTATAACAGTTTTGTTTTTAGATACGATACACCCAATACGTGCACCACACATACTATAACGTTTAGAAACAGAATCAATTACTATTGCATTTTCACTTAATTTTTCTTCTTGTAATACCGAATAGTGTTCGGTACCATCATAAGTGAATTCACGATAAACTTCATCAGCAATTAAAAATAAATCGTGTTTTTTAACAATATTTGCTAATTGTTCAATTTCTTCTTTACTATATAAGTATCCTGTTGGATTTCCTGGATTACAAATAAGAATTGCTTTTGTTTTAGAAGTTATTAATTTTTCAAATTCACCAATGGGTGGTAATGCAAAATTGTCTTCTATTTTAGAAATTACAGGAACTACATTAATACCTGAAGCAGTAGAAAATCCATTATAATTGGCATAAAATGGTTCAGGAATAATGACTTCATCTCCAACGTCCATAATACTTCCAAATGTAAATAGTAAAGCTTCACTACCACCAGTAGTTACAATAATATCAGTTGCATTAACATGAATACTATTTTTAACATAATAATTAGCAATTTTTTGACGATACTCTTCAGAACCTTCAGAACGACTATAAGCTACAATCTCTAAGCTATTATTTTTTATAGCATCTAAAGCTACTTGCGGAGTTTTTATATCAGGTTGACCAATATTTAAATGAAGTACTTTAGTACCTCTTTTTTTAGCATTTTCTGCAAAAGGAACCAATTTACGAATTGGTGATTGAGGCATTAAATCACCTTTTTTTGATATTTTAGGCATTGAAATAAATTTAGTAGAGACAAATTTGCGAAAATTATATTTAATTTTCTTTAAAAAAGAAAGCTAAAGAAGTTATTTGTATTAAAAAAAAGCTCAAATTTGTAGCTAGAGTTTCATATATTGACACAGTAAATGAAAAAGAATTTTTTTTTAATAATTGCAGTATTGTCATTATGGACAATGAGCTGGTCACAGAGTACATTTGTTTTATCTAATGCTAAAAAAGATAGAATAAACTTTCAACTTATAAATAATTTAATAGTTATACCTGTAGAGATTAATGGAGTAGAACTTTCATTTTTATTGGATACAGGTGTTAGTAAACCCATAATATTCAATTTTGTCAGCCTAACAGAAGAACTTCAAATTAATCAAACTGAGCGAATTTATTTAAGAGGTTTAGGAGAGGGAGCCCCAGTAGAAGCACTTCGATCTAGAAATAATATTTTTAAAATTGGAGATGCTATAAATGTTCATCA
>CAZECB010000111.1:0-6812 GCA_964510745.1 uncultured Flavobacteriaceae bacterium
AAGCATTATTAGCGGCTCAAGACATTTGTTTTGATATGGGATTGACCACAGTTGATGATGCGGGTCTAGGAATTGATGATATTGAAATTATAGATAGCCTTCAACAAGTTGGTGTTTTAAATATGCGGGTATATGCAATGGTGTCAACAACCAAAGAAAATTTAGATTACTATTTAAATAAAGGTATTATTAAAACTGAAAAATTAAATGTACGTTCATTTAAATTTTATGCTGATGGCGCTTTAGGATCAAGAGGAGCAATGCTAAGAAGAGAGTATAGTGATCAACCTGGACATTTAGGCTTAATGGTAAATAGTTTAGAGAATTTTCAAGAAACTGCAGGACGTATTGCAAAGTCTAATTACCAAATGAATACACATGCTATTGGTGACTCTGCAAATCATTCTGTATTACAAACCTATGCACGACTGTTAAAAGACCAACCAGGAAGACGTTGGAGAGTTGAACATGCTCAAGTGGTATCTCCAGAAGATTTTGAGTTATATAAAGATATAGTACCTTCTATTCAGCCAACACATGCAACTAGTGATATGTATTGGGCAGAAGAGCGTTTAGGTAAAGATAGAATGAAAGGTGCGTACGCCTTTAAAGATTTACTAGAAAAGCATGGTAAAGTAGCTTTAGGAACTGATTTTCCTGTAGAGCATGTGAGTCCATTTTATACATTTTATGCAGCAGTAGCACGGCAAGATCAAGAACAATACCCTGAAGGTGGGTTTCAAATAGAAAATGCGCTAAGTAGAGAAGAAGCATTACGTGGTATGACAGATTGGGCAGCGTATTCTAATTTTGAAGAGAATGAAAAAGGAAGTATCGACTTAGACAAATTTGCTGATTTTATTATTTTAGATAAAGACATTATGAAAGTGCCTTTAAAAGAGATTCCAGATATAAAAGTGAAACATACCTATGTAGATGGGATAGCTCAGTAACAAATAATACCTGCGAACTACAAAGGCAGGAATCTTATAATAAAGAAATCTTGATAAATTTATTTATCAAGATTTCTCTTTCTTAATTAAGATCTAATGAAAAAAATAATAATATCTATTTTTTCAATTCTATTTATAACATTAGTTTATACTCAAGATGGAAGAATATTATCAAAAAAACTAGTAGACATCTCAAAAACTCCTATTTGGAATAAAATATCTGAAAATGAAAATTTGACCTCTGAGTATGAATATTTGAATAACTTGAATATTTATACAATAACATATCAAAGTGATAATTTGCCAGTTCAAGGAATTATAATCGAACCAAAAAAAGGTGGTAAATATCCAGTTGTAATTTATAACAGAGGAGGTAATAGAAATTTTGGGAGATTGACTATTGGGCAAATGATTCAGATGACTTCAAAATTAGCAAACCAAGATTATGTTGTTATAGGAAGTAATTATAGGGCAAATGATGAGTTTGGAGGTAAAGATATTAATGATGTTTTAAACTTAACGAAAACAATAAAGGAAGTTGAAAAAGCTGATCGAAATTGTTTAGGAATGTTGGGATGGTCTAGAGGCGGTATGATGACATATTTATCACTCCAAAAATCTGAAAAAATTAAAACGGCTGTTATTGGCAATGGACCTACAGATTTATTTGAAGAAATGAAGTTTAGACCAGAAATGGAAACATACGTTTACGCAGAATGTATTCCAGGTTATTGGAATAAAAAAGAAACAGAATTAATAAAGCGCTCAGCAATCTATTGGATTGACGAGTTGAATAAAAATAGTAGCTTATTAATTTTATGTGGAACAAAAGATAAAAGAGTAAACCCAGAACAAGCTGATAAAATTGCTAAGAAACTCTCTGAGATAAATTATAATTATGAATTACGAAAGTTTGAAACTGACCATTTTTTTTCGGATAAGAGAAACGAATTAAATGAGTTATTAATTAATTGGTTTAATAAAGAATTAAAAAATATAAATTAACTCAGTCTCGCCAAATATTCATAATGCTCCCCTTCAAAAACGAGTTTACATTTTAGGCTTACACTTTCAGAAGCTGCTTTTAAAGTTTTAAAATCAAGATATAACCATTTCATAGGAGTTTCTTTTTCGTCTTTATAGCTTAAAAAATAATCCAATTCACCATAATAATTTGAGTTGGTATTAAACCAATACCCGCCATCGTCATCTTCATACATATATTTAATGTCAGAAGAGTCAATTAAAATTTGTCCATTCGGTTTTAATAAACTTTTTAAATGCTTTAGATAATTTGAAACTAAAAAGAGTTCTTGAAAAATACCAGTGCCATTCATTAATAAAATAATAGTGTCAAACGTTTCAGTTTCTTGTAATACATCTTTTATTTCAGTATTAATAATACCACGTTGTTTGCAGACGTCAATTGCACCTTTAGAAATATCAATAGCTTTAACGGTTAACCCCTCATTTTGAAGATATAAACTATGACTTCCTGCGCCACAACCAACATCTAGAATAGTTCCTTTACATAATTGTAGTGCTTTTTGCTCTAATTGAGGCATATCTTTATAATCTCGAAATAAATAAGGAAGTGGTAATATATCGTCATCAGAAATACTAGTTGAAGTGATAAGATCTTCAGTGTAGTTTTTGTTTTGGTAATCTAATAAAGCATTTCCAAATAAATCTTTCATGAATTTTGTTATTTCGTATTAGGTAAAGAGTATATTTTAATTAGTAATTTTACAAAATGCAAGATATTATAAGCAATCTGCCAAAGCTCGCCAAAGATAAGCATAAGGAAAATAAAGCATTCTTTACCAAGTTAAAAAAAAGACCACCAAAACAATTAGATTATATCATGCAGGAATTGCATGAAGCAGAATTTGAAAACACAGACTGTTTATCATGTGCTAATTGTTGTAAAACAACAGGACCTTTATTTACTGATAAAGATATTGATAGAATTTCAAAACATTTCAAACAAAAACCACAGCAGTTTATTGAAAACTATTTGCGTATTGATGAAGATAAAGATTATGTATTACAAGATACACCGTGTACATTTTTAGATGCAGATAATTATTGCTCAATTTATGGTGTGCGACCAAAAGCATGTCGCGAGTTTCCACATACAGATAGAAAAAAATTCCAACAAATATCTCATTTGACTTTAAAAAATGTAGCAATGTGCCCTGCAGCCTATAATATTGTTGAAGAAATGAAACGACGAATCAAGTTTTAATAGTAGTTATCTGATATTTAGAGTGATATATAAAAATTCCTTTTTTTGAAAATTATTCGAAAAACAAAGGTTTAAACAAATTATTGAAGAAGAAGTGATTTTATTCGATTTTTTAATCATTTCATAAATTATTTTTTTTGTTTAAGATTTAAAAAGATTTAACTTTACCATGTCGGGTTAATTAATTGTTTACGTGTTGAGTTTTATTTTAAAACTTAAATAACACGCTTTTGAACTACAAAAAATCAATACTGCTAGTTATAGCAGTTTTTTTTGCTAATATAATTAGTGATAAAATCATTGCACAAGAAGTATACGCAACTATACATAAAAACACCAATAAGAGAGCAAGTGGTTTATTTCATGATCTTAATAAAACTAAAGATACATTAGTTTTAAAAAGTGAAGATCGTATATATCATATTTATTCTATTAATAAGGATTCTAAACGTGAGGTGAGTTATTATATTAAAGATGATTCCTATAAATTACCGCTAAATACATTAACGAAGGGGCGTCACGTATTTATAGTAGAGTTGTGTGCTCTTAAAATAGTGTTTTCTGTAATTATTAATAAAGATTTTAATATAAGACCTAATATTGATAATAAAATTGTAATTTCAAAAAAACATTAATCATAAATCAAATACTTAGCTCTAATCAATTTAAAGGTTTCTAAACCTCTTTCCATGTTGCTTTTATTTGAGATTCAGTGAGACCACTTTCAATTTGTTGTTGTAATTTTTTAGTGCCGGCAAGTTTTGTGAAAAAACCATTTTTAATAAAAAAATCATTTTTATCAGGAGTTGCTAAATAAGCATCAATAAGATATTGTAAATTAATTTTACTTAATTTTTCCGTATTACTTAAATCAAAACCAGTAGATTGTTGACCTTGATGCTTTGGATATTTTGCACCTGTATTTGATTGTGGTGTAAATGAGTAATTAGCAGTTTTGCTTTTTAAAAATGGAGAACCATAAATTTGAAATTGCTTATCAGTACCACGACCAACACTAACATTAGTACCTTCAAAAAAACATAAACTAGGGTAGAGGTTAATAGCAATATCATTTGGTAAATTAGGAGATGGCTTTATAGGCAAACTATATGGTAAATAATGATTGTAATTTTTAATAGGAATTACAGTAAGATCAGCTTTTATACTATTAGTTAACCAACCTTCATAATTAATCATTTTTGCATACTCACCAATAGTCATCCCATGAACAATTGGTATTGGGTGCATACCCACAAAACTTTTATGTTCTATTTCTAAAATTGGCCCATCAATATAATGACCATTAGGATTTGGGCGATCTAAAACAAGAATAGGAACATTAGCTTCAGCACAAGCTTCCATTACAAAATGCAATGATGAGATGTATGTGTAAAAACGAGCACCCACATCTTGAATGTCAAAAACCATAATATCAATATCTTCAAGCTGTTTTTTTGATGGTTTTTTATTGCTTCCATAAAGTGAGACAATAGGCACACCTGTTTTAGTGTCAATACCATCTTTTACAATTTCTCCTGCGTCAGCAGTACCTCTAAATCCATGTTCAGGAGCAAATACTTTAGAAATAGTAATACTCAAACTAGATAATGAATCTACCAAATGTGTATAATTAATGACTCCTTTTTTAAAAATAACAGACGTTTGATTAGCAACAATACCTACACGTTTTCCTTTGAGAATCGGTAAATAGGTTTTTATTTGATTTGCGCCTACTTCAATAACAGTAATAGTTGTATCTTGAATAGAATTAATTTTGGTGATGTTATGATCTATTTTAGATTTGTTTCCACATGAAATCAATACTAAAACAAATAATAAAACTGTATTTTTGAGAAATTTTAAAATCATTTATATACTTTGAATTACGAATATTTTATAGCAAAACGTCTTATAGGCAGTAAGTCGTATAAAAGTAACATATCAGGACCAATAATAAAAATTGGGATTGTTGCAATTGCTATAGGCATTATAGTGGTACTAGTTGCTATGTCTACAGGTATAGGCTTACAGCGTAAAATTAGTGAAAAAGCAGTAGCATTTAATGGACATGTAATACTTTCTAACTTTGATAATAATACGTCTGATGAATCTCAGTTTCCTATTTCAAAAAATCAGAGTTTTTCTGAAGAATTTAAAGTAATAGAAGGAATAACATATATGCAAGCAGTAGCTTCTAAATTTGGTGTTATGCGTACTGAATTTGATTTTGAAGGACTTGTTTTTAAAGGTGTTGGTCAAGATTATAATTGGTCTACATTTCAAGAATATTTAATAGAAGGTAGAATTCCTGAATTCTCAGAAACTACAAGTAATGAGGTTATTATATCTAGTGAAACTGCAAATCGTTTAAATTTAGATTTAAATGATCGTTTTCAAATGGGGTTTTTTCGAGATGATACTAATAGACCTCTAGCACAGGTAGGCTTTACAATAGTTGGTGTTTTTAATTCAGGTTTTAAACAATTAGATGAAAATTTTTTATTAGGTGATATGCGTCACATCCAACGCATTAATAAATGGAAACCTGATCAAGTAGGAAGTTTTGAAATCTTTTTAGATAATCATAACAATATAGAAGAGAAAGGAAGGGAAATTTATAATAACACCCCGTCTAAACTAAAAACGCAAACAGTTGCAGAGCGTTACAGTAATATTTTTCAATGGATTAAAATTTTTGATAATAATATTTACGGAATTATTTGGATTATGATTATTGTTGCTGGTATCAATATGATTACTGCGCTTTTAGTACTCATTTTAGAGCGAACACAAATGATAGGGATTCTTAAAGCTCTAGGAAGTAATAATTGGAGTGTAAGAAAGTTGTTTTTGTATAACGCATCGTACCTAGTATTAGTAGGTTTATTTTGGGGTAATGTAGTAGGTATAGGATTATTATTAATACAGAAATATTTTAAATTATTCCCATTAAACCCAGATACATATTATGTTACAGAAGTTCCTGTGTATTTGAGTTTGGATTATATCTTATTGTTAAATATAGGGTCGTTTATTATGTGTTTTTTAATGCTTTTAATACCATCATATATAATTACGAAAATATCTCCAGTAAAAGCGATTCGTTTTGAGTAGTGTTTTACAGAATTTATTAGTGAAACTCTGTTTAGAAAAGTTGCGTAGCAAAGCATTCAAAATGAATAGTTGAACTAATCCCGTTTTTTGAACGGAATCTCAGGTTTAATATTTCGCCCTTGAGTCTATTTTTAGGGCGCAGTGCTTGCCTTGGATTTTAATACTTTTTATTCAGTGCCTCACTAAGTGTATTTAGATTTCTTACAACTAACTTGAAAAGTCAATAACTAAATCAGGTTTATTATAAAAATAAGCTTTTAGGGTTTAACTTCTAACTTTTAGTTTAAATTTGCACCGCAAATCATACTTATGGACTACGCAGAAAATATATTAGGAACTATAGGAAATACTCCTCTAGTAAAATTAAATAAACTAACTCAAGATTTACCATGTTTAGTACTTTCTAAATATGAAACATTTAACCCAGGAAACTCTGTAAAAGATAGAATGGCGTTAAAGATGATAGAAGATGCAGAGGCAGACGGACGTTTACAATC
>CAZECB010000112.1:0-6722 GCA_964510745.1 uncultured Flavobacteriaceae bacterium
ATAATCCCTCCCGTTTCAGTTTGCCACCAAGAATCTATAATTGGGCATTTTTGTTTTCCTATATGATCATTATACCAATGCCATGCTTCTTCATTTATTGGTTCACCAACTGTGCCTAATACTTTTAAAGACGATAAATCATGACGGTTGACCAGTTCTACTGGTTCTTTAGCTAATGCTCGAATTGCAGTAGGTGCAGTATAGAATTGATTTACTTTATGCTTTTCTATTATTTCCCAGAAACGTCCAAAATCAGGGTAACTCGGTACGCCTTCAAACATAACCGTAGTTGAGCCATTGGCTAATGGACCATATACTATATAACTATGTCCTGTAATCCATCCTATATCTGCAGTACACCAATACACATCATTTTCTTGATACTGAAATGCATTTTTAAATGAAAATGCACTATAAACCATATATCCAGCTGTAGTATGTAACATCCCTTTTGGCATTCCTGTAGACCCTGAAGTGTATAATATAAACAATGGATCTTCTGCATCCATTATTTCTGGTTCACAATCTGATGACGCACTATCTAATAAAGGCTGTATCCATTGATCTCTTCCAGGTTTCATTTGAATAGTGCTTCCTATGCGATTGACTACTAAAACAGTATTTGTCTCTGGGCATTGCTCTAATGCCTCGTCAACAATCCCTTTTAAGTCTATTGTTTTTGCTCCACGATATGCACCATCAGATGTAATTACTAATTTACAATCACTATCATTTATACGTGTGGCTAATGCTGTTGCTGAAAATCCTGCAAATACTACGGAGTGTATAGCACCTATTCTTGCACAAGCTAATAATGATATTGCTAACTCAGGGATCATGGGTAAATACACACAGACGCGATCTCCTTTTTTGATGCCTTGCTCTTTTAATACATTTGCAAATTTATTTACACGTTGATGTAATTGCCTATACGTTATACGTTCTGTTTGATCACTAGGGCTATTGGGTTCAAATAGAATCGCTGTTTTGTCTCCTCTTGTTTCTAAATGCCTATCGATACAGTTTTCAGTAATATTTAATTGTGCACCTTCAAACCACTTTACTTCTGGTTTTGTAAAATCCCAATCTAAAACGGTATTCCATTTTTTCCGCCATACAAAGTTTTCATTAGCAATAGCTTCCCAAAATGTTTCTGGGTCTTCAACAGATTGTTGATATGCTTCTTGATACGCTTTAAAACTAGTGATGTGGTAATGGCTCATATACTAAAATTTTACAGACTCAATAATACTATAAAATTAGAAAACTGTAATAATTCCTATCTATAAAAATCTCATAAAATTTAAGCATTTTATCTTTTTTAGTTAAAAGTCAAGACAAGTCCTGATAATAACAACAAGACAAGAAGTATTTTTTTTAAAACAGCTTCATCCAATAACGAATATGTTTTTTTACCTAGTATAATGGCTAGTACAAAAAACGGAAAGATATATAAAGAATAATACAAGTGTGTTTCATTAAGCAATCCAGTATATGCTAATGCTGGTATTCTCATAAAAGTGACTACGCCTAAAATACCGAACATGGTGGCTCTAAATATTTTGATGTTAGGTGTAATATTTTTTACAATAATTACATACATCGGACCTCCTATAGAAAATACACTGGACGAAAAGCCTCCTAAAAACCCAAAAAAGAATTTTAATTTAGACCAATCACGCGTATCATTTTTATCGAAATAGGTATAGACTACATAAGCTAAAATAAAGATGCCTAAAGCTTTCTTTAAAAATTGCTGATCACCATACGTCTTCAGTACCCAAGTGCCTATAGCGACTCCAATTATAGAGGATAAAATAATACTAACAACGATCTTCTTATCAACATCTCTCCACTCTTTAGCAACAAGATATATACTCCCTAAACCATAAAATATGGTGACATAAGAAATCGCATCAGTTAAACCAATAACAAATAAGAGTATGGGCATTGCCACTAATGCTCCTGCAAAACCAATAACAGTTTGTACATAATAGCCAATAAATATTCCTAAAATAACAACAATTAGTACTGTGGTTTCCATTTATTTTTTTACAATGATGTAACAAATGTAGATTTTAAAACCACATGATGATTTGGTTTTCACTTTTTTTATGAACGGTTTTTAAGAAGTTATTAAAACGTTATTCTTCTATCGATTCACTAGGGATTCTAATTTTTTCAACAATATCTTGGACTTCTTTTGGTGGTATTTTTGTAAACTTCATCACAGTAATTGCTACTACAAAATTTAGACACATAGCGATGGTACCAAAACCTTCTGGAGAAATACCAAACCACCATTCACTTTTATCTGGTAACTCAGAATCAAACCAACCTAATTTATATTTTATCATATACAATAGCATTGATACAATACCAACAACCATTCCAGCAATAGCACCTTCTTTATTCATTCGTTTGTAAAAAATACCAAGAATAATGGCTGGAAAGAAAGATGCTGCCGCTAAACCAAAAGCTAAGGCCACTACTGCGGCAACAAATCCTGGAGGATTAATACCAAAATAACCTGCAACGCACACAGCACCTATTGCTGATAAGCGCGCAGCTATTAATTCACCTTTTTCTGAAATACTTGGTTTATAAACTTTTTTAATTAAATCATGAGATATTGATGATGAAATAACCAATAATAATCCTGCAGCTGTTGATAATGCCGCTGCTAAACCTCCAGCTGCAACCAAAGCGATTACCCAATTTGGTAACTGTGCAATTTCAGGATTAGCTAATACCATAATATCTCTATTAACAATCAACTCATTTTTAGTGGCATCAGCTACATATTGAATAATACCATCTCCATTTTTATCAGTAAAATTAATTAATCCAGTAGTTTCCCATTTTTTAAACCATTCAGGTACTAGATCATAAGGTTGATTTGAAACAGTTTCAATAAGATTTGTTCTTGCAAAAGCAGCTACCGCTGGTGCTGTAGTATATAAAATTACAATAAGTAATAATGCTATTCCAGCAGATTTTCTAGCATCTTTAACACGCTTCACTGTAAAAAACCGAACAATAACATGTGGTAATCCTGCAGTACCTACCATAAGTGCCATAGTAATCGCAAAGACATCAATTAGTGATTTTGAGCCTTGTGTATATTGATCAAAACCGAGTTCAGTACTTAATCCATCTAATTTATCAAGAAGATATCCTGAACCATCATTCAATTCACTACCAAATCCCAATTGCGGAATTGGATTTCCCGTCATCTGAAACGAAATAAAAATAGCAGGTACCATAAAGGCAAAAATTAGCACACAATACTGCGCTACTTGCGTATAGGTAATTCCTTTCATTCCACCTAAAACAGCATAAAACAAAACGATAATCATTCCTATAATGACACCAATAGTAATATCGACTTCTAAAAAACGAGAAAATACAATCCCTACGCCTTGCATTTGTCCAGCTACATAAGTAAACGAGACTAATATGGCACAAAATACGGCCACTATACGTGCAGATTTAGAATAGTAACGATCACCTATAAAATCGGGAACGGTAAACTTTCCGAACTTTCGTAAATAAGGTGCTAGCAATAAAGCTAGCAATACATAGCCTCCTGTCCACCCCATTAAATATACCGCGCCATCATACCCTCCAAATGAAATAATACCAGCCATAGAAATAAAAGAAGCTGCACTCATCCAATCTGCTGCAGTCGCCATTCCATTAGCTAAAGGTGAAACACCTCCACCTGCCAAGTAAAAATCCTTTGTAGAACTCGCTTTAGACCAAATAGCAATTCCGATATATAAAGAAAATGTTAGCCCTACTATAATATAAGTCCAAGTTTGTACACTTAGTGCTTCAACCAATAACAGGTTACTTATCATATCCATATTTTTTATCGAGTTTATTCATCAATCGAACATATACAAATATGAGGATAACAAATACATACATTGATCCTTGTTGTGCAAACCAAAACCCCAGTTTAAACCCACCAAATTTAATAGTATTCAATACATTTTTAAAAAGAATGCCTGTGCCATAAGACACAAAAAACCATATTGACAATAGGATTAGGACATACCTAATATTCGCTTTCCAATAGGATTTTGCTTTATCTTTATTTGAGCTCATCAAGGTTCTTATTTAAGTTTAAGAATATATTTTTTGACTTCTTTAATAACACGTGGTGCCATAATAATAGTTGCTGTCATCGTTGGAATTGCCATTAATGCAAAAACACCATCAATAAAGTTTATCATCATACTAAAAGTTGTAGTGGCTGCAATTACTATACTCAAGATATAGAAATAGAGGTAAACTCGTTTTTTATCAGCTCCAAAAATAAATGACATACATTTTGATCCATAATAAGAATAAGAAAACAATGATGAAATACTAAATATAAATACACATATCATTAATAAATAACTACCAATGCCTGGCATTGCATTTTCAAAAGCAGACGCAGTTAAACTCACTCCATTATCTGCAGTAGTTTGCCATACACCAGTTACTAAAATTGCTAATGCGGTAAGTGTACATACAATAAGTGTATCTATCGCTGGACCTAACATTGCTACCAAACCTTCACGAATAGGTTCAGCAGTTTTTGCTGCACCATGTGCCATAGGAGCTGTACCAATACCTGCTTCATTAGAGAATGCACCACGACGAATACCTAATACAATTAATGCACCTAAAACACCACCTAAAAATGAATCACCTTTAAAATTGTTAGCAGCGAAAGCATCAGTAAAAATGAGGCTAAAATATTTTGGCACTTCACCTATATTCATAATTAAAATGATTAAAACTAATACAAAGTAAAGTACAACCATAGATGGTACCATCTTCGCTGCAGTAGCACTAACACGCTTTAAGCCTCCAAAAGCGATTATAGAAGTAAATATGACCAATACTATAGCGATAACTAGATTAGACATTAGTCCTACTTCCACTCCATTTGGAGTTAATATAATATCATTAATAGCTTGAGTAAGTTGATTTACATTTACAATAGGTAAGGCGCCTAACATTCCAAACACACTAAACATAATAGCTAATGGCTTCCATGATTTCCCTAAGCCTTCAACAATAAAATACATAGGACCTCCTTGAAGCTCACCATTACTATCTTTACCACGATACATTATGGCTAATGAAGATGTGAAAAATTTTGTAGACATTCCTACAATAGCACTTATCCACATCCAAAATACTGCTCCTGGTCCACCTATAGAAATAGCTAATGCTACTCCAGCGATATTCCCCATCCCTATAGTTGATGACAAAGCAGTTGTTAAGGCTTTAAAATGACTAATTTGCCCTGGATCATTAGGGTCGTCATATTTACCACGTAATATTTTTATAGCGTGTCCTAAAAACCGGAATGGTAAAAACTTAGATAACATTAATAAGTATAATCCGCCACCAATAAGTAATATGAGTAAGGGTAAGCCCCAAACAAATCCTGAAAAGGCAGCAATAGCTTTATCTAATTGTTCCATAGATGTGTTTTAGTTAGTAAATGAGTTTATAAATGTAGTGAAGTTATTAGTGTTAAGCATTAAGGATTCTAAAATTAGATCATAATACATTAAATTTATACTTTTAAAATATGAAAAAACAAGTTCACATATTAAATGGTGATGCTTTAAAACAACAACTTCCTAAAGCTATTAAAGGAGAGGTTATTATAGCTAGAGAATGTTTAGTAGATGGGAATATTGATGGAAATAATTTAGAAGAATTATTTGCTACTCGTGCTAAATTCATTAGTCAGAATTATGGAGGAACTGAGCAAGTTTATTATGAAAAAGCAGTTTCAGAATTTCATAACATGTTAGAGATTGATGATCATTCAGATATTAACCTATGGTTTGAAGATGATTTGTTTTGTCAAGTGAACTTTTGGTTTGTAGTTCACTTATTAATGAAAAGGAATGCAAGTAATTCTATTTTTCTTGTTAGACCTCAAACACATACACAATATGGGTTTGGTGGACTCAATGACTCTGAACTTATTTCAAATTATAAAAACCGATTGTCATTGACACAATTAGATGCAATAGCTAGTCTATGGGAGTCATATCAGAATAGTAATACCAAAGAGTTAACTGCTACTGCTCTAGAATTAAAAAACAAATATCCATTTATTCTAACAGCAGTAAATGCGCATATACAAAGACTCTCAACGAATGGAAATTTAGGAAGACCCAAAGACACCTTAATTAAAATAATGAAAGATATAGGAACTAAAGAATTTAAGGTGGTTTTTAAAGAATTTAATAAAAGAGAAGCCATCTATGGGTTTGGTGACTTACAAGTAAAACGGCTTTACGATGAGATTATAAATAATCTTTAGTAATATTTATTTCAAAAATTCAACAACATTATCTTCAATACGCTTTTGAATATGAGACACATCAGCTTTTACAAAGTTTTCTCCTGTGATATTTTCATAAAGCTCAATATAACGCTCACTCACAGAAGTAATGTAGTCATCACTCATTTCTGGAAGCGTTTGACCTTCCAATCCTTGAAATCCATTACTAATTAACCATTGACGTACAAATTCTTTTGACAATTGTTTTTGAGCTACTCCTGTATCTTGTCGTTCTTGATAACCATCAACATAAAAATAGCGTGACGAATCTGGTGTATGAATTTCGTCTATTAAAACGATTTTTCCATCTTTTGTTTTTCCGAATTCGTATTTGGTATCTACTAAAATTAATCCT
>CAZECB010000113.1:0-6671 GCA_964510745.1 uncultured Flavobacteriaceae bacterium
TAAAGATGAATTTGTTGCTACTAACCCTCGTGTTTTAGGATACCAGGAAAAGATAAATACGATTTTGTCACGAATGGGATCTTCTTTAGAAAAAGAAGATCTAGCAGATGTAAAATTACTGATTGAAGAACTTGAAATTGCATGTCCACTATCAGGAAGCAAGAATTGGACGGATGTTAAGCAGTTCAACTTAATGTTTGGTACTAAGTTAGGTGCTTCTGCAGAATCAGCGATGGATTTATATTTACGCCCAGAAACAGCTCAAGGTATTTTTGTGAACTTTTTAAATGTTCAAAAAACTGGGCGTATGAAAATTCCGTTTGGAATTGCCCAAACAGGAAAAGCGTTTAGAAATGAAATTGTAGCCCGTCAATTTATTTTTAGAATGCGTGAATTTGAACAAATGGAATTACAATTTTTTGTAAAACCAGGAACTCAAAATGAGTGGTATGAGCAATGGAAAGAGACTAGAATGAAATGGCATTTATCTTTAGGGATGGGAGCAGACAACTATCGTTTTCATGACCATGAAAAGTTAGCGCATTATGCAGATGCAGCATCAGATATTGAGTTTAAGTTTCCATTTGGGTTTAAAGAGTTAGAAGGCATTCACTCGCGTACAGATTTTGATTTAAAAGCACATCAAGAGCATTCTGGAAAAAAATTACAATATTTTGACCATGAAGATAATGCCAATTATACACCTTATGTCGTAGAGACATCAATAGGGCTAGACCGTATGTTTTTAGCTGTATTTTCAAAAGCATTAGTTGAAGAAGAATTAGACAATAACACCACACGTACCGTTTTAAAACTTCCCGCAGTTTTAGCGCCAACTAAAGCCGCTATTTTACCATTGGTTAAAAAGGACGGTTTGCCTGAAATCGCTAGAAAAATTATTGAAGATTTAAAATGGGATTTTAATGTGACCTATGATGAAAAAGATGCCGTAGGAAGACGTTACAGGCGTCAAGATGCTAACGGTACACCATTTTGTATTACTGTAGATCATGATACTCTAGAAGATAATACGATAACGATAAGACATAGAGATACTATGGAGCAACAACGTGTTAGAATAGACGATTTAAAAAGAATTATTAAGCAAGAAGTAGATGTGAAATCTTGGTTGATGAAGATGTAATTATAACTGTTTTTAAGTATTAAAATCGATAGCCAATTCTTAAATGTAAATCAAGCTCAGTTTCACCTTCATTAATATTATCAAAAATGTAACGATACCCAATTCCTATTCCTGCTTCATAATTAAAATGACCAATACTTCGTCTAATCCCCCACTTAGGGATAATACTCACTTGGTTATTAATAAATGCATTATTAGTACTAGATATTACAAATAAATCAGGATTATAACTCACATCTAAACTTAAAAAATTACCACTGTTGTATTTAATGTTTCTAGATTTACCTTGCCTTTTATTTAAATTGTAATACCATCTAGGTTCAAGTGTAATTACAGGGGTTAATAAAAACCCTAAATTATTATCATTTATAAAAAGACCAGTATCTAAGCCTATTTCTGTGCGTAATGCAATTTCGCTGGATAATTTAGTTTCATTATGCACCCATATACCTAAAAGCCCTGTTTGTAATCCAAAAAAAGAATCTTCTACAGAAGCGTCTTGGGCATATGCTGGCGTTAAAGCCAATAAAAAGGTAAATACTATAATTAATTTTTTCATAAATGTTGGTTTAATTAAATGGAAAGTACTTTAAGATATAGAGTTGGAAATTAATAATGACTTCCTCACTCTATATCTCTAAAATAGCTATTTGTTTTTTGTTTGATTTTATAATTGTATCAAAATCCGTACCAGAAAAGTAAGAAAGAGAATCCTAAAAATAAGCTTTTAATTGAATGCTTCCTGTGTGAATGGTTCTACTAGTTTCAGTTTTTCTACCTAAATAATTTAAATTTAAATCTAAAAATTTAGTGAGTTTTTTTTGTGCTAGCAGGCTCCAAGTAAAGTTTCTTCCAGGCTGTAATCCTTCTAATATTTGAAATCCTACAGGCGTATTAGCATTTCCTGTAAAATCATTAGAGAAAAAATTAAACTCACCACTAATAGCTGCTTTTTGAGCATTTGCGTAAGAGAAAGAAACACCATAATTCTGTTGATTTAGACGTTCAAAATCCCCAGTTGTGTTTTCTTTATTAGTATTGCTATAAAACACATTGAAGCGGGTGTTGTCATTTAATAAGTAAGATAATCTTGGATTGATTTCTGTTTGATCTAAGCTAAAGTTTCTGTTGGTGAAATTTTCAGTATTACTTTCATTAACTTCAAAACTAGAGGCAAAATTAAATAGCCAACTTGTTGCAAACTTGTGATTAAAATTAAGTTGATGGCTTGTTAAATTATTTTCAAGAAACCCTATAGATAGTACATTTCTAGTTTTATTTGATAAAAACGTATAAGAAGTAGTATAGCGCTGTTTACCTCGATTATAAAACAAAACATTACGTATATTTAACTGTAACCCTAGTTGATTTTCGGCATTACTATCAAAAGGGTTGAGATTAAAATTATTGCCATCACGCTCCACACGCCTATCAATTAAATATGACGTTTGATTGTAAAAATGAGACCAGAACTTTTGTGATTTGTTTTCTGAAGTAGCCCAACTTTGTGGGTTAAACGTTAAAGTTTGACTTAACCTATTTTGGTGTGTTTGTATAAATACTTGATTAGGTAAAAACACACGAATAAAATTAGCTTGATCTTGAAATTGTGCAATTTCAAATTCATCAAGTTCCCGTATACCATTGCCATTAAAATCAATAAATTGGTAAACTCCCTGACCGGGTTCAACCTCTACAAAAGTAAATTCTTGTTGCGGTAATGTCCCTGAGTTGGTTTCAAACACGGTATTCCATTGTACTAAACGCTTAAATAACTTTTGATTGTATTGTAGCCTTGAATTTAAAGATTGCTCTTCAGGAGTATTACCCTCTTCAGGGGTTAACGTCCTGTAATTCACAAATAATGATAAATTGGTATTGCTATTTTGAAATAGTTTTGACCCTAAATAATACGTATTGGAGGTATTTACTCTCTGGAGTCTATTATCACGAATACTATCATTAACTCTATTTTTGTAGCCTACTTTTAAATATACTTTTGTACTATCTCCTACACCAGCAAATACATCGTAAGATATAAATTTTTGATTTAAAGGCGTTAGTGAATCATTTACAATAGTTCGTTGCTCATTATCTTCTAACGCAAATTTTGTACCTACCCAAGTTTTATCAAAATTATAGATCAATCGGTTATAAGATCTTAAAAATGTAGATGTGCTTACATTAGATGATGCATTTAAAAAACTAGAATTAGATAAAATATGAAGTCGATTTAACCCAAAATTAGCAAAGAGAGCATGTTTATTGCCATTAAAATCTTCAGAATAGTTTAAATGCTGAAACTGATAGTTTGCAGTTCCTTTTTTGCTGTGATTTAAATTAAATCCAGCTGTAACAAGTTGTTGGTCTCCTAACGGAATATCAATAATATTCCAATCTCTATTAAATTCAGCATTATATAATTGCTCAATAGTTTGAAAATCTTGCTGTACAAAGTTTCCGTTTGCAAAGACCGTTAAATTCCAAAGGCTATCATTTTTAATTAAAGAATGATTGATTTGTAGATTTCCAGCAAATCCATCATTATCATCATCATCTAAGCTTGAGAATAGATTTAAATCATTTGTACTTCCTGCCAATTCAAAATTAATATTTGTTTTTTCTGATGGGTTATATGCGCCGTTTACAACAGCAATTTGCAATTTAACAGGAGATATTAGTTGAACAATTGGCGCGTAATTACCTTGAGAAATACCATTAATAGGAGCTACAAATTCAAAAATATTGCTGATAGCCTGACTGTTTGCTAAAATATAATCTCCTTGATTATCGCCTACAAGCGTAAAGCGAACGTCAAACAATTCGTCATCAGGGTTGTTTGAAAATACAAAAATATCTTGCGTTCCCACAATATCTCTACGGTATAAAATTCTGTTTTCATCAAATTCTTGAGGTACTGCTGATGGTGCAGTCATCAACTGCCTATTATCACCAGCATTTGCTAATAATTGTACTTGCTCTTCAGATAGATTTTGCTGTAATGGTTGATTTCTAGCATCACTCTCACTATAAACAGAAGCTCCTATTTTAAATTTTTTACGTTCATGACTCCCTCCGGCATAAGCTATAAAACGTGAAAAATTACGCTCGCTAAACTGGTAGTCTACGGTAATTCTCATTTCTGAAGTTACAGGATAGGTCGCATTAAATACAATTTCACCGGCGTTATAATTAATTATATAATCTTTGTCTTCACCACGCTCAATAGGGATGCCATTCACATAAACGATTTCACTGCCAGATACAATAAGCACAAATAATTCACCATTAGGTCCTTGTAATTTGTAGGGTCCTTGATTGCCTTCTTGTGCTGTAAATTGACTTCTACTAAATTGCCCTCTTACTAATGCACCAGAGGCAAATAAATCGGTTTTAGAATTCTTGTTTTTTAAAGTAGCGTTAACATTTAATCCTTGCACACGTTTGGAGAAATTCCCGAATATAGAATTCGTTTTTTGAAGATCAATATCTCCTGCTCTAATATTCCATTTATCGCTAAATAGCTCGATAAATACTTGATCAAATTCATCCAAGCGTTGTGAAAACCCACTTTCTTGCAAGGGGATATTAGCATCTTGTATGGAGGCACGCAATGAGACTTTATCATTTAATTTCCCAGTAATCTGTAAATCTAATTCACTATTTAAAACAGAATTTTGATTAGTGCCAACAGTAACTCCACGAGAAATGCTGCCAGAGGTAGTCAATCCGTCAAAAGGTTTAAATTTACGAGTCGTGTTTGGTTGTGACAACTTATAAAGCTTGTCAAGGTTATCTGTGTTTTCAACAATAATTTTTTCATTTAATTGTCTGTACGTCTTTGTCAAAAAATTTGGAAAGCGCAAATAGTTTATAATAATAGTATCTGTCTTTATAGGTTTTTTAAAAATTAATAGGGCTTTAGAAAAATTGATGTTATAAAAAGAAGAATCGATATGCATTCCATTCTTTTTTTTAATAGAAAAATTAATGGTGTTAATACTCACACTATCAATTTGTATAGAATCTTTAACCGCTACTTTTTTACTCCTAAAATTAGAAGATGCTTCTTGCGCTATAGCACAAAAACTGATAAAAAAGAGGAGTAGTGTAGTTGTTAACTTCATTATTTATTGAAAACTACAAAAAAGAAAAGTTATTATAGTTGAAGACTATAAGTTTAGATTGTTAAAGTTACAAGATTTTTTGGTTTCTAAGTTCTTTCTTTCGATTAATTATTAATCAATCTAAACTTTTTATTATGAAAAAACCTTATTTACTTCTATTAATTGTATGCCTTTTTATTCAATCTTGTGAAACTTCTGATGTAGAATTATCTCAAACTTTAGAAAATGAAATTATAGATATGTCAAAAATCGAAACTTTGAGAGAAATGAGTAATGAAAATCAAAGAAACACATTTAATTTATTAAATAGTAAAGAAAAACATTACTTTAGAATGGCTATTTTAGAAGAGTTTATTGCAGTTAATGACTTAAATCAAATCCAAATGGATTTAATTAACGATTTAAAAGTTAATTTCACACCTAATGCTTATGAGAAAAATGACTCATCTGAGTATTTTAATACTATATATATAAACGAATGGTCAAATAAAGCAAAAAATCACTTTACAATTGAATAGCTAAGTAGTATGGTTTCTAGTCATTATATAAATAAAGAACTTATAGCTGATCAATTGAATTCTGATAATATTATATCATCAGTAGAACCTACGGCTCAATTTCAACCAGACACATGTAAGTGTCACCAAGGTTCAGTTTTTAGATGTACTAAAGAAGTAGTTGTTACTGTAGGGACACAAATGACTATTGAAACAACACTAGTTGATTGTGGAATGCCTGTTGCTTGTGATGCTCCTAGAGATGAAGATGATAATTTTGAATCAGGTGGTTGTGGTTGGTTTTGGTTGCAATCATGTAACGGTACTTGTTAATTTCTCTATTTAAATAGTGTCATGAAAATTTATTTACGAGCAATATTATTGTCTTTATTGATAATGGGTATAATTTCTATTTTACCCGCTTTGATAAATAAAATATTATATAAAGATCTTATAAATATTTTTTTTGTAATATTTTTTATAACGCCTTTATTCTGTGTCAATAAAAATGATAATGATAAAGTCATAAAGATAAAGTATAGTATTATAGTATTTCCATTTTTTATAATATATACAACAGTAATTTTGTTAGTAGATAATATTACAGCAATACCGCTGTCTATTTCAATTTTATTGGGAGGTTATTTAAGTTATCTACTTTTAAAAAAGCATTTTTTCAGTAAAATTATGATGATAACAGTATTTATGTTTTTAGCTCATAATTTATATCCAATGTTTACTTCTGAATTCTTTTATCAAACAAGTAGAGTTGATGAAAATTTGCCAGAAAATATTATTGCTTTTAAAGAATTAGATACTATTAAGTTAAGTAATATTATAAATGATAAATTATTAATAACCTGAGTTCGATTAATATTTAGGTAAGATTTTAGTAGTAAAAAA
>CAZECB010000114.1:0-6653 GCA_964510745.1 uncultured Flavobacteriaceae bacterium
GTAAGCTTCTTTAATCTTAGACAGACGGTTTTTTGATGATTTAAATAATTTATTTGCAGGATATTACTCTGAAGCCTTAGATAATATTGGATCATTTTACTTTACTAAAGAAGCCTATGATGGTACTTATCCAGGATATGGATCATCTTATCCAGATTTACAAGGCGCTTTAGCATTACTTTTTGAGCAAGCAAGTTCAAGAGGGCATCTTCAAGATACGGATTTCGGAACCGTTTCTTTTCCGTTTACCATACGAAATCAATATACTTCTAGTGTCACTACTGTGAAAGCTGCTATAGAAAACAAAGCAAGATTAAGACAATATCAACAACGCTTTTTTAAATCGGCAATCAAACAAAATCCCAAAAGCGGTATTTCTGCTTATGAATTTGGAGATGACTTTGATAAAAATAGAACCAAAGCTTTTATTGACAAACTTCTGATTCACAAAATCAAAGTTTATCAAAAAGGAAAAAAGTATGTTGTACCATTAAAACAGCCTCAACAGCGCATGGTACAAACTATGTTTGAAACCTATAGTAAATATCGCGATAGTGTATTTTATGATGCATCCGCTTGGAGTGTTGTAAACTTCTATAATATGACCTATAAAGGATTGAAAAAACCTTCTAATTTAGGAGAAGAAATCACATCTACAGATAACCTTGTTAGTGTTTTAAAAGTAAAACAATCTAATTACGCTTATGTTGCCGATTGGGATGACTACAATACGCCAGGTGCTCTATATTATATGCAATCTAAAGGGCTTATTGTGTCTTCAGCATTCAAACCTTTTTCTGTTAACACCGCTAATGGTGTTCAAGATTTGAATTATGGAAGTTTATTAATTGCTGTTAGTAAACAGTCACTGTCTAATACTGAAGTGTTTACTATTGTAAAAGAAGCTCAAGAAAAATTTAATGTCCCTGTATTTGGAGTCGATAGTGGATTAAGTGTTAAAGGAATTGATTTAGGAAGTCGAAACTTTGTCACTTTAGACCAACCTAAAGCAGCATTACTAATTGGTGAAGGTGTTAATAGTTATGAAGCTGGAGAAGTTTGGCATTTATTGGATACTCGATTGCACATGCCAATTTCTAAAATTAGAATGCAAAATTTTAGGTTTGCTGATTTAGATAAATACAATACACTAGTCATGGTTTCTGGCGGTTATAATCAATTGGATAAAACACAACAGGATCGATTAAAAAATTGGGCAGCGAAAGGAAATACGCTCATCACTATAGCCAATGCTTCAAGTTGGTTAATTAATCAAAAACTGGTTACTGAAACCTTAACAAAAAAAGCCAAAGATTCTACAAAAACTGTAAAACGTCAATCTTATGTAGATGCTTCAGAATATATAGGAAGAGAACGCTTAGGAGGCGCTATTTTTGAAGTTAATTTGGATGTTACGCATCCTTTAGCTTTTGGTTATCGATCAGAGTCACTTCCTGTTTACAAAAACAATTTAATCTTTTTAGCTCCAAGCAAGAACCCGTATTCAACTATTGCTAAATACACTAAGAACCCACATATTGACGGTTATATCTCTACTAATAATTTAGAAAACCTACTCAAGCCTTCCGCATCATTAATTGTAAGCCCTATAGGTAGAGGTCGTGCTGTTATGTTTGCTGATAACCCAAATTTTAGAGGGTCTTGGTATGGTACTAATCGTTTGTTTTTAAATGCTTTATTTTTAGGAAGCAATATTAATATACCACGTAATTAAAATCCATCAATATGAAAAAAATAATTGTTCTTTTTGTTGTTCTATTAGGTTTTCAAAGTTTTGCCCAAGATAATTATCTAGGTGATGGTCCTTACTCACAATTAATTATTAGAGGAGTTACTTTAATTAATGGAGATGGTGCACCTCCTAGAGGTCCTATTGATATTGTGGTAGAAAACAATAAGATTGTAGATATACAAGTGGTGGGTTACCCAGGAGTGAAAATTGATGAAACTGGACGGCCAAAATTAAAGCCTGGAGGGAAAGAGTTAGATGCTAACGGCATGTATTTACTTCCTGGATTCATCGACATGCACGCTCATATAGGAGGTACGGGTCAAGGTGCCGATTGGGAATATGTTTTTAAGTTGTGGATGGCTCATGGAGTCACAACAATAAGAGAAGTTGGTGGACGTGGTTTAGATTGGTCTGTCGAGATGAAAAAGAAAAGTGATGCTCATAAAATTGTAGCGCCACGGATATTTACATTTACTAGGTTTGGGCAATCTAGTGCTAATTTTAATCCATTAAATGATGCCCCAATAACCACTCCAGAAATGGCAAGAGCTTGGGTACGCGCCAATGCAAAACGCGGTGCAGATGGTATTAAGTTTTTTGGTGCTGAGCCCGATATTATGAATGCTGCTTTAGATGAAAACAAAAAATTAGGTCTAGGGTCTGCAAGTCATCATGCACAATTAAGTGTCGCTCGTTGGAATGTACTTCATTCTGCTAGAGCTGGATTAACCTCCATGGAACATTGGTATGGGTTACCTGAAGCGTTGTTTGAAGATAAAACCATTCAACATTATCCACTAGATTATAACTATCAAAATGAACAACATCGTTTTGAAGAAGCTGGAAAATTATGGGGACAAGCTGCAAAACCGTATTCTGACCATTGGAATAAAGTGATGAATGAGTTATTAGAGTTAGATTTTACACTTGATCCTACTTTTAATATTTATGAGGCCAGTCGTGATTTACAACGTGCACGTCGTGCGGAATGGCATGAAGATTATACGCTACCGTCACTTTGGAAATTTTATGAACCTAGTAAAATATCACATGGATCATACTGGCATGATTGGGGTACAGAACAAGAAGTAGCTTGGAAGCAGAATTTTCAGTTGTGGATGACCTTTATTAATGAATATAAAAATAGAGGTGGTCGTGTCACTACAGGATCTGATTCTGGATTTATTTATCAGCTTTATGGTTTTGCTTACATCAGAGAGTTTGAATTACTTCGTGAAGCAGGATTTCATCCTTTAGAAGTCATTAGAGCAGCAACTTTAAATGGAGCTGAAGCTTTAGGTATGGATAATAAAATAGGCTCTGTACAAGTAGGCAAATTAGCCGATTTTGTTATTGTTGAAGAGAATCCATTAAAAAATTTGAAAGTACTTTATGGTACAGGGGCAATTAAACTAACTGAAGATAATGAAGTGGTTCGTATTGGTGGTGTAAAATACACCATTAAAGATGGTGTTGTTTATGATGCTAAACGCTTGCTAAAAGATGTAAAAGCAATAGTAGATGTTGAAAAAGCTAAAACGGGTTGGACATTAAAACAACCTGGAATTAAAGATTAAAACCCTTTGGCTACTGGATTATTTTTAACCACTTCAGATAATACGATTTGCGTTTTCACTTCACCGTAAGTAATGAGTTCATCTATAAATTGTTCGAGGTGTTTTTGATTTTTTAAAATCACTTCCATCACAATATTTTCATTACCTGTGATGCGATAACAATTAATCACCTCATCAAAAGTTTTCACCTTTTCTAAAAAGGGTTTTAAACGCCCCATAAAAGCACGTACATTAATAATAGCTTTAAGTTGATGCCCTGTTTCAAAATAAGATACATCTGTACGGTAGCCTTCAATAATTTCAGCATCTTCTAACTTTCGGATACGTTCAGCAACTGCTGGTGAGCTAATACCTACTTGTTTAGCGATTTCAGTATTTGATAATCGGGCATTTTGTTGTAAAAGTCTCAAAATTTTCCAATTCACCGCATCAATATTCATTTATTATTGTTTTTAACTATTAATTCTTTAAATATTAAATCAAATATAAATCAAAACTTTAAATAGTTAATACATAAAATTAGATTAGCTGTTAATTTTGTAATTCTACATTACAAAAATGCAAGAACAACAAAACATACATCTCAATAAATTGGGTATTTATCAAAAATCGATAACCGTCTTTCAGTTATCTCGACAAATTGTATCCTATTTAACAAATGATAAAGATGTGATGTCTTTGCATACTTCTAAAGAAGATATTGATATTTATGCTGATCGTTTAATTGTGAATTCACTAGGGTTAATTCCTAAGATTGTTGAAACAGAAAACGAAAAAGATATCGCTTTAAAATTGAAACTTGCAAAATCATTCAAAGATTCAGTAAATTACCTAAAAAATGATTGCAGTCAATTAACTCAACTCAATACATCTGGGAAAGATTTTTTAGAATTATTACAAAAAGAATTAAAGAAGCTTCAAGTTGAACATCACAGTTATGTAAATTCTATCATAGAAGCTTAATTCATATTATTTACTGCTTATTATTACATCCTGAGCAATCACAACTTTGGCGAGTACAATTTTTACAATCGCCATTAATACAATGAAAACAATCGCAAGTACAGTGTATACTTTTCACAATTCCATTATTTATATTTAGTACATTTGAAATTCATCATATAAATTTACAAAGTAATTAATACTTCTATTCAATTAAATAAAGAATATGTCATCAACTTATAAAAAGCTATTTATTATAATTTCTCTGTTCATTTGCAATCATATAAATGCTCAAGATGAACCTTATTTTATGACTGTGCTAGGAAAAAAACCAATTTCTGAAATGGGTATTACACTAACACATGAGCATATTCTTGTTGATTTTATTGGTGCAGATAAAACAGGTTCACATCGTTGGCAAACAGATCGTGTTGTTAATAGAGCTTTACCATTTTTAGATAAAGTAAAAACTTTGGGATTACAAACTTTTTTTGAAGCTTCACCTACGTATCAAGGTCGAGATCCTATAGTTGCAAAAATTATTGCAGAAAAATCAGGGTTAAATGTTTTATTGAGTACAGGTTATTATGGCGCAGATGGATCAAAATATTTACCAAATCATGCGTATACTGAGTCTGCTCAAGAATTAGCAAATAGGTGGAGTAAGGAGTTTAAAAATGGTATTGATAATACTAATATAAAGCCTGGATTTATTAAAATTAGTGTACACCCAAAATCTTTAGATGATATTCATAAAAAATTAACTAGAGCCGCTGCTATGACTCATATTGAAACTGGACTTACCATTACTTCACACACTGGTCCTGCGGCTCCTGCTTTTGAACAAATGGATATTATTGAAAACATAGGAGTCAATTTAAATGCCTTTGTATGGGTACATGCTCAATTTGAACGCAATAAAGATAAACACATTGAAGCTGCAAAGCGAGGTGTTTGGATAAGTTATGATGGAATTAATAGCAGGAATATTGAAGTTTATTTATCATTATTAAAACATATGAAAAATAAAGGTTATTTACATAAAGTAATTCTTTCTCACGATTCGGGTTGGTACACTGCTGGTCAAGAAAATGGCGGTAATTATAAAGGATACAATGCTATTTTTGATGATTTCATGCCATTATTAAAGAAGAATGGATTTACTGAAGAGGATATTAATCTACTTCTTATAAAAAATCCTGCTGAAGCATTTCAAATTCGTATACAAAAAAGATAGTTTATTTCTTTGAAATAGTTATTTGCTCAGTCATTTTTATTTTTCTCTAAAATTGCTAAAAACTCATGACTAGACTTTACTAATTCTTCGATAAACAAAAATTGATTTTTTTCTAGTAATAACTTAGAATCAATTCCTTTTTCCGAACAAAAACCGAAAAACAAAAACTTCTGCTCATCTGTAATGTTTAAATTTTCATTTAAAAATTGATTATTAAAAAAGTCACTTGTACTAAATAATGTTTTATAACCTTCATAGTCTATTGTAGTTATAGCTTCTTTTTTAGACTTCTTTCCTTTAAATAACTTTGCAATTAATCCAACTATAGCCAGAATATCTGCATCTCCATTTGTTGCTGGTTGGTATAAATGAGGGTTGTTTTTAATATCGTTTTGTAAAACTTTATTAAAATCATTAGTATACCCTTCTTCATTAAATTCTTTTTCTCTCACTTGATTTAAAACAATCTCATCTAACTCATTAGTGATTTCTTTTAGTTCTACTACAAACTTTTCGTCAAAATGAAATTCTTCAATTTTTAGCACATGTGTTTTGTAAAATAATGAATAAAAACGAATAGAATCATTAGGCTGTGCTTGTATTATAAAATCTCCTTCATCATCAGAATACGTGACTTTTTTAGTGCTAAGGTTTGTGATTTTAATATCACCTACTACCATTTTTCCGTCATAAATTTTTCCTGAAATTTCTTGAGAAAATAGAATAGATGAAATAAATAAAAAAAGAAAAGTAATAATGATCTTCAAAATACAATTATTGATTATGAAAATTAAGTGTTTTATGATAAATACAAATCAGGAATAATAAAATTTTAACAGTTAAAAAAATGTTACTGCCAATATATATTTAGAATATTGAATAAAAAAATGACACATTATAATGTGTCATTTTTTGATAATTGATAAGGTTTTTGAATCGACTTTACTGTAAGCAATTCATACACTTTTACTTGACAAAAAGTGGTTTTCTGAGATACTTCGACTGTTCTCTGCTTACATGTTTCTTCTATACTGACCTCCTACTTCAAATAAAGAGGATGTAATTTGTCCTAAAGAACATACTTTACACACTTCCATTAAAGCTTCAAAAATATTTTCATTATGAATCGCTTTATGTTGTAAAT
>CAZECB010000115.1:0-6639 GCA_964510745.1 uncultured Flavobacteriaceae bacterium
TATCATTATAAGTATCAATATCATTTAACTCTTCGAGCAAATGTACATCTATATTTTTTAAATCACTTAGTGTATCTGAAAGGACTGTATCTGTACCCCATGCTCTTTCTGTAAATACGTGTTTGTGTAATTGCTTCATACCTAATAAATAATAACCGCCATCTGGTGATGGGCCAATCACCACATCATGTTGATCTAATTGCTTGAAGGCTGTTTCAATATGTTTAGAAGTAATTGTGTATAAATCACTTGCAACAATAACAACTTTATCATAATCAAGATCAAAGCTATTTGCGAAAGCATTTTGCATTCGTGCTCCTAAATGCTCTCCTTTTTGTTGATATTTTTGATAAATATCACAATTCCATAAATCATTTTTTTCAATCGTTTCTGAATAATAAGCGGCTTTATCGCCACTTACTTGACGTATTGTTTTTTCGGCGTGAGCTAATAAAAATTTATAAATTTTTAAAGCAGCTTCATCTCCAATTGTTTTTGCTAATCGCGTTTTTACTTTTCTTAGTTCAGGGTTTCTAGTAAAAACCATTACTAAAGTCTTACTCATATGTCTTTTCTCCTTTAGTTAACCATTTACTCCATTGTTTGGAGAAGGCATGTATGTTTTCTGTAAGTTCATTATTAGTATTGTAAATATTGAAATTGTTGTTTTTCCATTCAAAAATGCCACCATATAAATTATACACATTTGTGTACCCTGAATCTTTAAGTTGTTCTGCAATATCTTCAGAGCGTACACCTAATGAACAATACACTATAATTTTTTGATTTTTGTTTTGAAATTTCGTTAGTAGTGGTTCAATCTGAAAATTTTTATAGCCTACAAAAATAGCATCTTTAATATGACTCACATTATACTCTTCAAGTTCACGAGCATCTAAAATGGTTATATTTTTTTCAACTTGCAATTCTTTTACAGACATGTAAGGAATACTACCTTCATTATATTTTTGTATAACATCAGCCAGAGATTCTTGAGAAACCCCGTAAGTAAAAACAAAAGCGCATATGTAGGTTAAAATGTATTTCATTATTGGTATGCTATTTAAGCAACGACACCCTGGCAACTACTTCCTGCACCGGCAGTACATCCATAACAATGTTGCGAAATTACTATATTTCTACCTTCTAATAAATCTTCATTATATTCTGAAATGTGTTTTACTTTACTATTAACAGGTAATTCCAACATTTGATTGAAATCACAATCAAATAAATAACCATCCCAACTTATAGATAGTGTATTGGTACACATGACATTAGCTACAGCGGAAGGATTATAAGCTTCTACTAAAGCATACATATAATCTTCATAATTTTCTGAGGCAATTAAATAATCTAGAAAACGAGCAATTGGTAAATTAGTAATAGCAAAAAGATTATGAAATAAAATATCAAAATCTTCTTTTAATGCTTTTTTGAAATCTTTTTCCATGGCCATTTGATCGCCTGGTAAAAATGCTCCTGAAGGATTATAAACTAAGTCTAATCTTAGTAAGCTACCTGGCATCCCATAACCAACCGCATTTAACTCTTGAAGTGCTTTTATAGATTTATCAAAAACTCCATCGCCACGTTGTTTATCGGTTTTTCCACGAGTCCAATGTGGCATTGACGAAATAACATGAACATTATGTTTTTTAAAAAATTCAGGTAAATCATAATACTTTTTATTAGCTCTAATAATAGTAAGATTAGAACGCACTATAAAATCTTTAATTCCTGCTTTTGCAGCTTCTTCAACAAACCAACGAAAATCTGGATTCATTTCTGGAGCACCTCCTGTTAAGTCTAAGGTATGTGCACCGGTGTTTTTAATGACTTCCAAACATTGCTGCATGGTTTCTCTTGTCATAATTTCTTTTCGGTCAGGACCAGCATCAACATGACAATGTTCACAGACTTGGTTACACATATAACCTACGTTAATTTGGAGTATTTCTAATTTTTTAGCTTTAAGCGGAAACTGACTGGTTTCTGATATCTTATTTTTAAAGGTAGGTAAATCACCATCTTTAAAAATACCTCCAGAAAGTATTTCTAATTGTCTATTGCTTTGCGCTAAATCGCTATCGCGTTTTTTTAGGGACTTTATCGCCATATTATTCTTTATAAATTATATATTCTTTATTTGAATAGATAATTATTTACATTTCTAATTTATTAACTTTATTCATCATCTGTACACCATGTACTAAAGTTGCACCACTTTTTATAGCAGCTCCAACATGTATGGCTTCCATCATTTCTTCTTTAGTAATACCACGTTGTAAAGTGTCTTTAGTATAAGCATCAATACAATAAGGGCATTGCTCTGTATGTGCTACAGCTAATGCTATTAAAGCCTTTTCTCTTGCGGTTAGGGCTCCTTCTTCAAATACTTTTCCGTAGTATTCAAAAAATTTAGTTCCTAATTCTTCACTCCACTCAGTTATTTTACCAAATTTTCTTAAATCGGTTGGATCATAATATGTTTTTGACATTTAAGTTTTTTTAAGTTAAAATCCAATGCGTACGCATTGGTCGATAAATCAAGTATAAGTTTACAATATAATCATAGTTGTTAAAAGAAAGTTCAAAGCTAATACTCTATTTTTAGAATTAAATACTTATGTAGATTTAAAACAAATAAAATAATATTAGATTAATTAATCTAATAGATGTAAATTTATATTATTATTTAAATAAAATACAAACTATTGTATGATTACATCTAAAAAAATTGTCTTACTAGGTCATTTTGGAGTTGGTAAAACTTCTTTGATTAGACGTTTTATAGAAGACACTTTTTCTAAAGATTATAAAGTAACTATAGGAGTTCATGTTTCTAAAAAAGAAGTTATTATTTCTGAAAAGGAAACCATATCCTTAATTATTTGGGATTTAGAAGGCTACGATGATATAAAAAAAACAAGACCATCATACTTATTAGGAACTCACGGGTTTATTTATGTATTTGATTTATCAAGACCAGAAACTTATAAAAGATTACAAGGTGAAGTAAATTACCTAAAGGATAATTATGGAAATACTCCTGTTAAAGTGGTTGGAAATAAAATGGACTTAGTTACAAAAGAACATTTAAAGCAGAATAGCGATGTTTTTGGTCATTTGGTCGATTTCTTTACCAGTGCTAAATTAGGAAGTCGAGTTGAGTCACTTTTTTCTAAATTAGCAGAAGAGCTACTTTGATTATTTAGAAATCATGATAGAAACGTATAAAAAAAAATATCATAAAAACAAGTTTCAATATATTGTAACAGATAATTTAGGTATTATTACAGAGTCTGATAATAAATTATTCACTCTTAATATTAATACACCTTTATCAGAATTCCATCCATTTTTTGAATCTTTAATGGATTTGCTGAAAAGTAAAAACGAAAGCTACCAATTTTCTTGTGTAAATTTAGATTTTGAAGATGACAAAAAAATTGTAGATGTCTCTATTCATAATCAAAACAAAAATGAGAATTTAATTATTATAGAAGAACTAACAGTACATTATAATAATTATCAGCTTACTGCTCAAACTCGTAATGACTCAGTTATTAACTCACAAATTTTAGAATTAAAAAACAAATATTTATTAGAAAAGGAAGCATTTAAAAATACGTTTATAGCCAATTTTAGTCATCAATTAAGAAATCCAATTACAGCGATAACAACTTTTTGTAATATTATTAATGGAACTGATTTAAATTCTGAACAAAAAAATTATTTAAGTATTATTCTTTCTGCTAATACAGATCTTAAAAACAGAATAGATGATGTTTTAGATATTGCTAAAATAAGCTCTGGAGAGTTGATTTTAGTTAATGAAATCTTCAGCTTAAAAGATGTTTTAGATGAATTAACATATAGTTATAAACTTCTTGCTTCTAAAAAAGGACTTGATTTTAATTTAGAACTTGATGATAAATTACCAGAATTTATTGCAGGTGATAAATTTAGGTTAAAACAAATTATTGAAAATTTACTCACCAATGCTATTGCTTTTACCATTAAAGGAAGTATAGGATTACATGTGTCATTAAACTATATGAGAGCAAAAAAAGCAAGCTTACATATTGAAGTTACTGATACAGGAATAGGCATAAAAGCTTCAGATTGCGAATTGATTTTTGAACGCTTTACTAAAATAGAATCTTCAATTCAAAATGACGAAAGTATAGGTTTAGGATTGCCAATTGTTAAGCATTTAATATCTCAAATGGGAGGTAATATTAATATTGAAAGTAAAATAGATAAAGGCACTAAAATAATATGTAATTTAAGTTTTGGTATTGATTCTTATGATTATAAATTACGTAAACAATTAATTAGTATTCAAAAACCTAATTTTGAAAAAAAACAAAATATTTTATTAATTGAAGATTCTGAACTCACACAGCTATCTGTTTTAAAAATCTTAGCTTTAGAAGGTGATTTTTATTTAGAGATTGTTTCAAGTATAGACAATCTTGTTGATACACTTTTAAAACAAGAATTTGATTTGATATTGATGTCTAATAAAGTAGAACAGTATTACGTTGAAGAACTTATTAAAACCATTCGAAAAATATCAAGAGAATATAGGGAAATCCCTAAACTAGTATTAACGCCTGAAGCATCTAAATCACAGACCAAGAGATTTATTAGATATGGTGCTATAGATGTTATAAAAAAACCTTTTGATAAAGATGCTTTATTGGGGAAAATATATAAGTATTTAGGGTGAAGTATCTCTTAAAATATTTACCATCTCTTTAAATACAAATGGTATTAATTATAAAAGAAAATTAATCGTTTTTTAACTCAATTCTTTGTTAGCGGCTGACCATTTCATTGTCATTCGAAACATATTAACCTGCAACTAGTTCAGTTTTATCAATATTAGAGGATTGGCATTAATTTTCTGAAGCATAGTTTATTTTCCAATTAATTCCAAATTGATCAATACACTGACCATAGTATGAATCCCAGAATGTTAAACCAGCGGGCACCATTATTTGCCCATTTTCAGATAGCTTTTTAAATATTCGGTCAACTTCTTCTTTGCTGTCGGTATGAATAATAAGAGAAAAAGTTTTATATTTTATCATTTCTTTATATGCTAATGAATTGTCTGTGTAAGCTTCCCCAAAAAACGAACTGTTTAAAAGTAGAATAAAAAGCTTAAATTTAAACAGTAATTATGAGAAAAAGTAAATTCAGTCCGACCCAAATCGCAAAGATTTTAAAAGAGTTCGATAATGGTAAAACCGTACCAGAGATCACTCGCGAACACGGTGTAAGTTCAGCAGCCTTTTACAAATGGCGTAGTAGGAGGTTCGCAGGTATGAATCCTAAGGAATTAAAACGCTTAAAAGAGTTAGAGGAAGAAAATCGTAAACTTAAGACGATGTACGCTAACTTGGCATTAGATCATCAGGTCGCTAAAGAAATTATCGAAAAAAAGCTATAAAGCCCTCAAGAAAACGAGTTATAGTAGACTCTTTAAATCATTACGGCATCAGTAGGGTGTGTTGTGTTTTAAAAATGAGTAAAAGTGTTTATTATTATAAAGCAAAGCCTCAAGACGATAGTGTTATAGAACAGGCTTTGCAGGAAAAAGTAAACGAACATCCTGAAGAAGGATTTTGGAAAGCTTATGACCGTTTGCGTGATGAAGGAAAACTTTGAAATCACAAAAAAGTACATCGCATTTATAAAGCATTAGGTCTGTCGCTAAGACGCAAAGTAAAAAAACGTTTGCCTGCAAGAGTTATGGAACCTTTAGAAGTTCCTAAGACACTTAATCATACTTGGAGTATGGACTTTGTTACCGACGTTTTAGAAAACAAAAGGCGCTTTAGAGTCTTTAACGTTATAGATGATTATAATAGAGAAGCGTTACACATTGAAATTGATTACTCTCTAACCAGTAATCGTATTGTTTGAGTACTTAACCATTTAGTCAATAAAAAAGGAAAGCCAAATAAAATAAGAATGGATAACGGACCAGAGTTTATTGCTAATATCACTAGGCAATGGAATGAGATGTATGACATTAAATTTAAATATATACAGCCAGGAAAACCAACACAAAATGCATTTGTAGAAAGGTTTAACGGTAGTTATCGTCGTGGCGTACTTAACCGATATATCTTTGAGAATATAGATCAAGTCAGAAGAATAACACAACAATGGATGGAAGGCTATAATCATTTTAGACCTCATGAGGCATTGGATAAGTTATCACCAATTAAATATGCTAAAAAGAATAATGTCGCTACCGCTGAGTTCGTTTTAAAAGAAAATTAACTTTCAAAATCTATTTATAAATAGAAAGTTAATCTTCTTTTAAAACGTAAAAAAATGATATTTTTGGAATAATGAACAGTTCTAATTAGGGGAAGCTTACACAATAAGTCAGAGTTTAAAAAAATAAGAATTTTAAGTAATTCTTATTTTAAAATTTAGGGGAACTATTATTTTTAGTTACCCCGTTAGATAATTGTATTGAGTACAATCATTAATAGTTAAACCCTATTAAATTCCAATTATAGAGCCACCATATAAACCCTATAAAGACAGCTGTGATGATCATTGTAAAAACCTTACGATTATCTGTTTGAGATTTAAAGTGGAGAAATAGGC